>JBKPOL010000370.1:0-7011 GCA_046733075.1 Pseudomonadota bacterium
ATGCTGATCGCGATCAGCGTCGGGATCATCAGCAGCACGCGTTTGGCGACGTATTGCAGCATTTACGCCGCCTTTCCGCGCTTGGCGCAGACAAGACCCGCCGCGCAAATTGGATATGCGCCGCGCAAGTTATTTCCCTGACACGACACCGGCGTTGCTTCCCGTGTCGAACCAGAACGTGTCCGGGTGGTACATGCCGAAATAGGCGCCGGGATCCCAGCTATAGATACCCTCGACCGGCACGTTGCGCAGGCTGTTGCGCACGACCACCGGCTGCAGTGCGCGCGTCACGACGCCGATCGTGTAGACCTGGTCCGCGTTGATCGCGAGCATCTGCGACCAGATCTTCTCGCGCTCCGCCGACGTCTCTGAGTTGCGCCAGGCATCGAACATTGCCACCAGCTTCTGTACGTCCGGCGGGGGCTGCTCGCCGCCCTTGCGATTTTGTTCGTAGTACTGGCCCCACATCGGCCATTGCAGCTGCTCCTGTGCCGTGGGGGCAAGCTCGCCCGGGCTCATGTCCGGCGTGGGGATGCCGTTGCTCATTCCGGACCACACCGACATCACCGATTTGCCGGAGAACACACGCTTGCGGAAGACTTCGCGCTGCGACGGCCGCGAGAACATCGCGATGCCGAGCTTGCGCCAGCTGTCGCGGATGAGCTCGAGGACGTCCGTTTCCTCGGTGCTTTCACCGGACGTATCGATGACGAGCTCCATCGGTCGCCCGTCCGGGAGCAGGCGGAGGCCCGCGGGATCGCGCGCCGTCAAGCCAATTGCGTCGAGCAGCGCATTGGCGGCCTTGATGTCGTATTGGGTCCACGCGGTGCGGAGCTCGGGCCGGAACAACGGGCTGCGCTGCAGAACGGTGTTGCTCGATTCCTTGCCGAGGCCGAAGTAGACGACTTCGTTCACTTCGTGCCGGTCGATGCCGAGAGAAAGCGCTCGCCGGAACCGCACGTCGCGCATCAGCTTCCGCCATTCCGCGTCCTCGGCGTTCAGGTTCGGATAGAGCGCTATCTGGGAGCCGATCGCCTTTTCCCACAGCCGTACCTGGTACTGATTGCGCCTCTCGCTCTGCTTGAGGAACGTGTAGTTGTCGAAGCGCAGGTAGCGCACCTGCAGGTCGACGTCGCCGGCACCGGTCTTGGCCGGAATCAGCTTGTCGTCGGTGATGCCCACGATGATGCGATCGATGTACGGAAGCTGGTGCCCGGCGCTGTCGACGCGATGAAAATAGGCGTTACGCACGAGCACGAAACGCGTCGACGGCAGGGGGGTCGTGTTGATCCACGGCTCGAGGGTCGGCAACTCCGGATTGTCGAACCGGAACTGCTCGTCCTTTTTCTGGTGCAGGCCCGCCCAGTTGCGCGAACCCGCTTCCACGGCGAGCGCGTTCGCCTTCTCGAGCCCCGCGTACTTCGCGTGGAATTGGCGCAGGTAATGCGCGGGTCGATAGATGTAGAGCGGGCTCGGCCCGGCGAGCGCCGGGAGGAACATCGGGTTCGGATCCACCCATGTAAAGCGAACCGTCGTTTCGTTCAGCACTTCGAACTTCGGCGGCCGACCCTCGACGAGCAGCGCTTGCGGCAGGCCGAACGGGGAAAGCTCTTTGTTGTTTGCGACGTCTTCCCAGTAGTAACGGAAGTCCTCGGCCGTGAAGGGATGACCGTCCGACCATTTGTGACCGGGGCGCAAATGCAGCGCGAAGGCGCGGCTTTCGACGTTGTCGACGCTTTCCAGGATGTCGGGCTTAAGGCGCAGCTGCTCGTCGTAGCCCACGAGGCGTGAGTAGCCGTAGACGACCATCATGCGGATGTCGCGATCCTTCGCGAGCAGCGTTCGCAGCTCGCCGCCGTAACGGCCCAGCGACCAGTCGGCGCGGGGTGCGCCGAACACGAGCGGCACGCGAGGCAGTCGTTCGGCGAGCGGCGGCAGCTTGCCTGCGGCGACGTCGTCGGCGAGGCTCGGCGGTTCCTCGGCGCGCACCGCACCCGGCGCGAGCAGCGCGAGGATGACGAGCAACGCGATGAATGCGCGGTGGACGTGCGTGCGCGAGATCATGATGCGACCGCCTCCCGCACCTCGGCGCGGTGCATGCGCACCCGGTGGCCGCCACCCACGTCGACCAGCTCGCCGGCGTCCTCGCCGAGCCAGGCGAACGGCGGCCGCCATTCCTCGGGCCGGCGCGCCGCCCCTTCCAGCACGGCGTCGAGATCGAGCTTGCGATCGAGGTCCGGGTACGGAACCGCGGCGAGCAGGCCGAGGGTGTAGGGGTGCATGGGCTCGTGGAACAGCACTTCGCGCGGTGCGATTTCGACGATCCTGCCGCGGCACATCACGGCGATCTCGTCGGCGATGTAGTCGACGACCGCGAGATTATGCGAGATGAAGAGGTAAGTGAGACCGAGCTCTGCCTGCAGGTCCTTCAGAAGATTGAGGACCTGCGCCTGGATCGATACATCGAGCGCGGACACGGGCTCGTCGCAAAGGATCAGGTCGGGTTTCAGCGCCAGAGCGCGCGCGATGCCGATCCGCTGCCGCTGGCCGCCTGAAAAACTGTGCGGGTAGCGGTTGAGAAAGCGCGGGTCTAGTCCGACGAGGCGCATCAGCTCCTTGGCCATCTCCGCGCGGTAATCGGGATCGCCGATCTCGTGGATGATGAGCGGCTCGCGCAGGATGTCGAACACCGTCATGCGCGGCGACAGCGATCCGAACGGGTCCTGGAAAATGTACTGGACGCGGCGGCGGAAGCCCATCAGCTCCTCGCCGTGGGCGTGCCGCACGTCAAGCACACGCCCCCGGTCGTTGTAGAGCACGTCGCCCGCGTCTGCTTCCATCGCGCGCATGATCACCTTCGACAACGTCGTCTTGCCGCAGCCGCTCTCTCCGACGAGCCCGAAGCACTCGCCTCGCGTGATCTCCAGGCTCACGTCGTTGACGGCGCGAAACGCGACGCCTTCCCGTCGTACGAAGAATCCGGTCGACCGCTGGGTGAATGTCTTCACGACGTTGCGGACGATCAGATGATGCGACCCCGCATCCTCGGGCCACGGTTCCTGCGCCTGCACGAGCGGCCCCGTCTGGTGATCGACGCTCCGCACCGAGACCAGCCGTTCGCCGGGCTTCATGTCGAAGTGCGGGACCGCGCGCAACAGCGCACGCAGGTAGGGATGCTGGGGACGATCGAAGAGCGCATGCACCGGTCCCTGCTCCATGACGCGGCCGGCGTACAGCACGACGACGTGCTCGGCGACGTTGGCCACGACGCCGAGGTCGTGGGTGATGATCAGCACGGCCATCTTGAGCTCGGCCTGCAGCTCCTTGATCAGCGCGAGAATCTGTGCCTGGATCGTGACGTCGAGCGCCGTCGTCGGCTCGTCGGCGATGAGCAGCGACGGGCGGCACACGAGGGCCATCGCGATCATCGCGCGCTGCCGCAGCCCACCAGAGAGCTGGAACGGATACGTCTTCAGTGCGCGCGCCGGGTCCGGAAATCCAACCCGTCGCAGCATGTCCTGCGTGCGCTCGATCCCTTCCTTGTGACCCACGCGGTGATGCAGGAACAGCGCTTCGCTCACCTGGTCACCAATCGTATGCAGCGGCGACAGCGACACCATCGGCTCCTGGAAGATCATGGAGATGTGCCGGCCGCGGATGCGCCGGATCCTCCTCCCGTCCGGCGAGAGACGGACGATGTCGACCGGGGGCTTCGGCGATTCGGGTGGGGTGAACAGAATCTCGCCCGAGGTGATGGAAGCGGTTCGCGGCAGGATCCGCATGATCGCTTGCGCGGTGACCGACTTGCCCGACCCCGATTCGCCGACGAGCGCAAGCGTCGCTCCCGGCTCGATCCGGAACGAGATGCGGTCGACGGCAAGGACGCGCGTGCCGCGGTTGTCGAAGTCGACGGACAGGTCGCGAACGTCGATCAGTGCGGCCATGATCGCTCCGACGCGACGCACGCAAACGCCCGGCCGCAAGCGGCGTTGCGGCTTTCCTCCAGGATCAACAAAGCCCTTTCTCCTCGCGAGCCGGGCTTCGGCACGGTTGTTCTGGTTTGGTGCCGAAGTCTTTGAACGGGAAATGCCGACGATGATGCCTTGCCGGAACGTCCGCGTCGAGTCCGGTCCGACCTGCGCACGAAGCGCGATGCCGGCGCAGGCCGCTTTACGACACTGGCACGTTGCCTGGCAAAAGCATCACCGGGCGTCGGGCACGTTGCGAAAGCCAATGCATGCCTTGCGGAAGCCGAGCTCGTAGGGGAGCGTGCGCAACCCGAGACTCACGTGGCGAACGAGCCGGCGCCACGGTGACAGCTTGCGCGCCGGGGGAAGGGTGCCGATGCAGTCGGCGAGGTCGAGGTAGTACGCGGGCGTTGCGCCGAAGTCATCGAGATCGAGGTCGAAGGCAGTCGCACGCTCGCGCAAGGGGCTCGCCAGCATCGCGTGCACGGGCTTGGTCATCAGCAGGTATTCGGGCACGGGCACGTTATTCTTCAGCATGCGATGCACGACGATGACATCGACCCCTGCGAGCTCCGTCATCTGCTTGACCTTCTGCATCGCGACGTCGCCTACGTGGCCGACCAGCTTGATCTTCAGGTTTCCCGCCTGCTGGCAACCATCGCATGGGCAGAGTGTGTTCACCTGCAAGTCCGCCGCACGCGCATGGAAGGCCCGATAGATGTCGGCGGCATGGCTCGCGATGACGGACGGATCCATCGTCCCGTCCCGGGCGGCCGTCATGTAGAAGAATGCGGCGTCGCCTTCGAGCTTCGCAAGCCGCAGCGAGGGCCCCGCCGCGTCGATGACGACCTCAAGCAGGCGCGCGACGATTTCCTGTGCGTGCGCGAGACTCGCCTGATGGAACCGCATGAAGCGCGTATAGCCGGCGATGTCGGCGATCAGCATCAGCGTCGGTTGTTGCGTCATGACATGCCGACGTAGGCGGGTGCGGGATGCGTGAAGAACGAATGCAGGATGTGATAGACGGTCAGATAGTTCTTCTGCTGGAAGCTGGCGTGCGAGATCCCGGCCATGACCGAGAACTGGCGGTCCGGGTTAGGCAGCCGCTTGAAGAATTCGATGAGGTCGTCGAATGCGGCGATACCGTCGTACTGGCCGCGCAGGATCAAGGTCGGCATCGTGATAAGCGCGGGTTCGACGATCGGCAAATTCGCGCACATGTCGACGTACGTGCCGTTCGGCATCGAATCGTCGAGCGCGAGGATGGCGTCCGCGAACGCATCGACGACGTGCGGTTCGGCGCAATCGGGATGGTCGCGCGCGAAGATCGATTGCACGAAGGCGCGGTCGATGGGCCGGCGATTGCGTGCCCGGAACTCCGGCAGCTTCTTTCTGCGCTGCTCGAGCGTCGGCGCACCTTCACCGGTCCACACGAAGGCGTCGAGCGCGAGACGGGACACGCGGTCCGCATGTCGTTGCGCGAAGAGCGCTGCGCGCAGCGCGCCCGAGGAAATGCCGTACGCCATCACGTGTTGGATGCCCCGTGTAGCGCGCATGTAATCGGTCGCCGCGGCGAGGTCGTCGGCTCCATTCGAAACGTCGCACGGGATGTCGCGCGATTTGTCCGAGCGGCCGTAGCCCTCCATGTCGACGCTCCAGCAAGCGAAGCCGCGACGGGCGAACCAATCCATGACCGACGAGTCGGGCCGGCCGGGCACCCTCAGGTCGAACGTCGGCTGCGATGCCATCGAAGAGCCGTGCACGAACAGCACGACGGGCTTCCCCTCGGGTGAGTCGACGAACTTCTCCCACAGAAAAAGTCGGATTCCGGCCTTCGACGCGGAGTGCGCGATGCCCTGCACATCCGGTGCTCGAACGTTCGCCATTGCTTCGCTGGTTCCGTTTGCCATGATTCAGTCGATCTTCGCGCCGGTGTCGCGAATCACCTTCGCCCACAGATCCTTTTCAGCGCGAAAGAACCGCCCGAATTCGGCCGGTGTGGAGCCGACGATTTCGATGCCGGCGGTCGCCATGTACTGCCTCACCGCGTCCTCGCCCAGCACAGCGATGACGTCTTGGTTCAGGCGCTCGACAATCTGCGCGGGCGTGCCCTTCGGCGCAAGCAAACCCATCCATACGTACGCCTCGAAGTCGGGAATGCCCGATTCCATCACCGTTGGCACGTCGGGTAGCTCCGCCGATCGCTTCGCGCCGGTGACCGCGAGCGCGCGGAGCTTGCCTGCCTTGATGTGCCCGACCATCCCCGCAGTGCCCGGTATGGCCATCGCGACCACGCCGGAAAGCAGGTCTGTCGTCGCCTGACCGCTTCCCTTGTAGGGCACGTGATTCAGCTTCATCCCCGTGCGCGACGCAAGAAGCGCCGCAAACAGGTGCTGCCCGCTGCCGTTACCCGACGATGCATAGTCGAGTTGTCCCGGCCGTTCCTTCACATAGGCGATCAACTCTGCGAGCGTGCCGACGGGCACGTTGGCGTTGACGACAACGACGCCTGGCTCGCGGCCGATCAGTGCAATCGGCGTGAAGTCCTCGATCGGATCGAACGGCAGCTTGCTGTACAGCGTCGCGCTTATCGCATTCGTTTGCGACGCGAGCAGCAGCGTGTACCCATCGGGCATCGCCTTCGCGACGATATCCGTTCCGATCGTTGCGCCGGCGCCAGGCTTGTTCTCGACGACGACCGCCTGGCCGAGCCGCTTGCCGAGCTCCTGGGCGATCAGACGCATCGGTCCATCGACCGCGCCTCCCGGAGAAAATGGAACGATCACTCGAACGGGACGCGTCGGATACTCGTCGGCGAAGCAAGGCGCTGCACGCGAAGCGAGTGCGGCGGCCACGACAAGCAGAACGAGGCGCGCGATCCGCATGGATTGCGCGCGATGGGACGGAAGAGGGGAGTCCACCATGATTGCACGCGACGGTCGAGAGCACCGGCGGGATGTAGGAACGACGAATACGAGTTTATCCGACACCGCTTCGCGCCAGGCGCCGCTCCATTCACGACGCGTTCTTGCGTAACGTTGCA
>JBKPOL010000371.1:0-2056 GCA_046733075.1 Pseudomonadota bacterium
TGCTCGATCAGCAGCGCAGCCAGTTCGTCTCCCATACCCGCAGCTGCCCGCACCTTCGCAACGACGGTAACCTCATCACTCATCGGAACATCCTTTCATTGTCAGCTGTTGGCTGATCAGTTTTCGGCACTCGGGCCGGTCATCCTGGTCCAACGTCTCCCGATCTTCAACCAGCGTCTGGGCTATCAGGAGACTACATGCAACTGTTTGCGCGCGCGTTTTCGATAGCAATCCTCGTCTGCATATCCGACTTAGCACTCGGCCAGGCGGCTGTCCAACGCATGCGTGGCGACGTCGATGCTTTACAAGGTCGCGAGCTTCGCGTGAGAGGCGACTCGGGCCAAGTCATGACGTTTCGTCTCGCCGACAAGGTTTCGATCACCACGCGATCACCGACGAAACTCGAGTCAATCGCTCCCGGCGCTTTCATCGCCACGACCGCCGTGCCGCAGCCCGACGGGACATTGCTCGCAACGGAACTCCGGGTGTTTCCGGAGTCCATGCGCGGCTTGGGCGAAGGGCATCGCCCGATGGAGCGCCTGCCGGGCAGTACGATGACCAATGCCACGGTGACCAGCGTCGCGCCCGTAGTCAAAGCGGGCGCTGCCAGCACCATGACGAATGCGACGGTCACCGACGTCGCCGGCAATGGCGCGGCTCGTCGGATCACCGTCAAATACAAGGATGGCGAGAAGGTCGTCATCGTCAACGGTTCCGCTTCCGTGACGAAGATCGAGGATGCGGACAGCTCCGTACTCGTCCCTGGCGCGCATGTCGCAATCACTGCGTCGAAGCAAATGGACGGAAGCCTGGTCGCGGACCGCGTCACCGTCGGGAAGAATGGCTACGTGCCGCCGCTTTAAGAGCCTCGGCATAACCGACCGTAAGGTTCGTTGACCTTGCGTGACCGACGCCGGGGCGAAATCTCCGCCCCTACATCGGCTCCGTCTGCGCCGCGCGCGGCCGCCACACAAGCAGCCGTGCCTCGATCTTCGTCACGATGAAGTCGAGGATCAGCGCGAAGATCGTCAGCACGACGATCCCGGCAATAACGGTGTTGATGTCGAAGACGCCTTCAGCCTGAAGGATCAGGTAGCCGACACCTTTGGCTGAGCCGAGATATTCACCGACGACTGCGCCGACGAACGCCATGCCGACCGACGTGTGCAGACTTGAGAACACCCACGACGTGGCCGAGGGTAGATAGATTGCGCGCAGCAGTTGCCTCCGCGATGCGCCGAGCATTTGCGCGTTAGCGAGCACGACCGGGCTCACTTCCTTGATGCCCTGGTATACGTTGAAGAACACGATGAAGAACACGAGGGTCACGCCGAGTGCGACTTTTGACAGCACGCCGAGGCCGAACCACACGGCGAAGATCGGCGCGAGAATGACGCGCGGCATTGCATTCATCGCCGTTATGTAAGGCTCGGCGACGGCCGACGCAGTCGGCGACAGCGCGAGCCACAATCCGATGACCAGACCGAGCGCGCTGCCCACCGCGAACGCGAGCAGCGTTTCCCACAACGTGATCGCGAGATGCGGGTAGATCTTGCCGGAAGTGAACCACGTGATGACGACCTTGACGACCTGCAGCGGCCGGCCGAAGAAGAACGCGATCTTGTTCGCGTACGCCTCGTCGACGATCCCGGGAGTCGTGAGGCCATACCAGACAGCGAACAGCACCGCGAGGATCGCCGCATGCCACAGCGCAAGGCGTCCGCGACCCGGCCGAGCGTCAGTGTCGGGCCTGCGCATAGCCTTTCAGCACTTCGTCCTTCAGCACGCGCCAGATCGCCTCGTGCAATTCGACGAACCGCGGCGCAAGGCGGATCTCCGCGACGTCGCGCGGGCGCGGGAGGTCGACGGCGAACTCGCCGATGGGATGCGTCGCCGGCCCTGCGGAGAGCACGACCACGCGATCAGAAAGTGCAATCGCCTCCTCGAGATCGTGCGTAATGAAAAGCACCGACTTGCGATTCGCCGACCACAGCTCGAGGAGCTCGTTCTCCATCAACTGGCGCGTCTGAATGTCCAGCGCCGAAAACGGCTCGTC
>JBKPOL010000372.1:0-6042 GCA_046733075.1 Pseudomonadota bacterium
GCGAATAGCGACGCACGCGGGCAAGTCCGCTGTCGATCACGAAGCGAATGCCCGGCACCGTGAGCGAGGTCTCGGCGACGTTGGTCGCCAGCACGATGCGTCGTCCGCCCGAGGGCGCGAACACCCGCTGCTGCTCGTCGACGGAAAGCCGCGCGTAGAGCGGCAGGATCTCGACCGCGCTCGCGTAGGGACGCCGCGCAAGCGCGTGCCGCAGCACGTCGGCGGTTTCCCGGATTTCGCGTTCGCCGGGCAGGAAGGCCAGGATGTCGCCGGGACTTTCGCGCCACATGTCCTCAGCGGTCGCTGCTATGGCCTCTTCGAGCTCCTCCTCGTCGTCGGTCTCCGCATCTCCGGTTGCGAGCGCCCGGTACCGCACCTCGACCGGATAGGTGCGACCCGAGACGGTGATCACGGGAGCCGGACCCCGCGCACCCTCAAAGTGCGCGGCGAATCGCTCGGCGTCGATCGTCGCGGAGGTGATGACCACGCGGAGGTCGGGGCGCTGCGCAAGGAGCCGCTTCAGGTATCCGAGGAGGAAATCGATGTTGAGGCTCCGCTCGTGCGCCTCGTCGACGATGATCGTGTCGTAGCGCGAGAGCTGCCGGTCGCCCTGCGTTTCGGCGAGCAGGATGCCGTCCGTCATCAGCTTGACGTATGCGTCGGGCCGCGTGCGATCGGTGAAGCGCACCTTGTAGCCGACTGCATCGCCGAGGGTCGTGCCGAGCTCCTGTGCGATGCGCGACGCAACCGCACGCGCCGCAATGCGGCGTGGCTGCGTGTGACCAATCAGGCCGCGCTCACCGCGACCGGCATCGAGACATATCTTGGGAAGCTGCGTCGTCTTGCCCGAGCCGGTTTCACCGGACACGATCACGACCGGATGTGCGCGGATAGCCTTCGCAATGTCCGCCGCACGCGTGGACACCGGCAGCTCGGCGGGATAGACGAACCGGGGCTTGGCCGCGGCGCGCGCAGCACGGACGCCGACTGCCCGATCGACATCCGCACCGATCTTCGCCCACTCGTCCGCGTTGGACGAGCGCCGGTGTGCTCGGCGAATCCGTTCACGCAACCGTTGTTCGTCCGCGTACGTCGCGTCGGCGAGCCGCGCTAGAAGGCGATCGGCGCGCTCGCTCAAGCCTGCGGTGCCGTCACCGGAAGGCTCCGGTGCAGATAGCGCGTGAGCCATGCGCACACGGCGATCGTGGCAACCGCATCGACGCCGAAGGGCAGCCATGCGGCAGCCTGGGCCGCCTTCACCGCGCTCGTCATCAGCACGACGGCCGCGGCGAACGGCGGCACGAGCCGCGCGTCGTAGCGAAGCAGAAGCAGCAGGACCGCCGCGGCTGTAGCGCCCGCAATGACACCGGCAACAAGCGCGCCTGCGAGATTTGCGCGGCCCTGCACGAGTGCGGCCGCGCATTCGAGCGCGATGACGATGACAACGGCGAGCCACAAACGCTGCGAAAATCCCCGCGTCAGGCGCGATACCACGTAGACGACGAAGAGCTCGAGGCTCGCGAAGCCTAGAAATCCAAGTCCCGAGAGAAGCCCGCCGGCGAGGGGAATCGCCTGCGACTCCCATCCGGAGCCCGGCCACCCCGGCGCATCGGGCGTGGCAACCGCGCTCAAGGCCATTTGCACGCCGACCACAAAGGCACCGGCAGCCGCTGCCCCGGCCCATGCAGGCCAGCGCCCGATGCGCCCCAGCGGCTGCGTCATGCGGGCACCGAACGCGCCCACACCCGCGCACAAGGCGGCAAGCAGCGCGCCCAGCAACGTTGCGGCGATCCCACCGAGGATCCTGGTCGTCAACTGCGTGGCAAGCGGCTCGGTCGTTGACAGTCGCACGGCGACTGCCGGCCAGCTGTTGAGCCCGGACAGCACGGCAATGACAATCACGACCGCGAAAACGATGCGCAGCAACGTCGCGTCGACGCGATGCTTGATCCAGCCGACGATACCGACGACGAGTGCCGAAAGCGCCGTGGCGATGATCACGACGATGGCGACGAGACCGACGACCTGGAGGCGGTTGTCGCGCTCGCGTTCGTTGCGGGTCCAGGTCTCGGGAACGTGGATGTACCGTCCCGCACCCGCGACGTCGGCGCCCGCGATCGTCACAGCGTAACGCGCTTCGCCGCCCGGTCCGACGACGATGGCCGGATCGGCGAAGACGAACGACCAGTCCGTTCGAGCGGGCCGCCGCTGCTCGTCAGCCGCAACGAGCTTGAGGCCTGCCGTGTCGACGCCGAACCGAGCCTTTACCGTCCGCTCGGCAAGCGCAAGTGCTTCATCGCGGGGCAACTGCGCGCCGGCGCGCGATTCCGGCAACACGTGGCTCATCGCACGGACCTGTCGATCGTCGGAGACGTGCACGCGCCACTCTTCTGCGCGCTCCACGATGTCGCCCTCGAACGTCGCGTAGCGCACCTCCCAGACAGGTGGGGCCAGGATCGTCCCGACGAGTCGCCGGTAGGCTTCGGGGCCCGCCTCCTGCCAAACGAACTTGTGCCACGTCCATTGTTGCGGGTCCTCGTTCGCAAGCTTCACGACGGCGAAACGGCGCCACTCGGTCCCGAACTTCACCCCTTGAGCGGCAAGTCCCGCATCCGCCGCTGCAATCGCATCGTCGCGATCGAGATGGAGGGGCGGCACATCGGCGTGAAACGGTGCGAAGAGCGCCCATGCAGCGATGCCGGCGATGCCGAGAACCGGCAGCGCGCGCTGGAAGAGCGCCGATCCGCGGCCCGCGCCGAGCGCCTGCGCCGCCGGGCGATCCGCCCGCGGTGCGCCGGGACGCCACGCGCCGTTCCACAGCGCTTCCGGCCATTCGCGCCACGCACCAGCCTGCCATCGCCGACCCAGCAGGACGGCGAGAGGGACGAGTGCCGCCGCGACGACGAGCGCCTGCTGGAAGAGCGCGCCCGGCGCATCGACGAGGAACACCGGGATGGCGAAGAGCGTGAGATCGAACGTCGCATGCAGCAGGATCGTGGGGAGGAGTCCGAAGCGCAGGTAGATGAGCGCCCAGACGATCGACGGCAACAGCAGCTCGACGGGTCGTGAATACGCCGGGAATCCCGGATAGTTCGCGTGCGCACCGCCGAAGACGAGCGCCTGCAACAGCACTGCGACGGCGATTCCGAGCGCACGACGTCCGTAACGCTCGCCGATCAGCGCGCCGAGCGCTAGCGGTATCGCGCGAAAGACGCATTCCTCCATGAATCCCGCCTGGAGCGAGATCGCGATCGGAGGCAACGCAGGAACGGCGGAGCCGAGGATGTTCGGGTCCGTCAGCACTTCGGACGGTTGCCACCAGCCGAGCCAGCGATTAGTCGCGTAGTAGAACGTCGCCACGAGCGCGAGCTCGAGTGGAACGAACAGGTAGCCACCGACGGTTCGTCCGGCGACCTGCGGCGAAGCGGCGCCCTCGCGCGACCACAGGCGCCAGAGCTGCGGATGATGCGGAAACGCACGGCGCGTCAGGCTTTCGGCCGCCATGAAGACGAGCCCGTACGCCAGGCCGCCGGCAACAGCGATCAGCAGCGCGAGCGCGACCTGCTTCGACCAGAACGTCGTGATCGTCTCCGTCGTGTCGGCGCCGAACCATGACGTGCCTGCGGACGCGAGCGACGCAAGCGCGAGAAGCGTACCGACGGTCAGGCCGGCGATGATGGGCGCCCGCCATACGAGCCAATGCCGCCGCGCGAGCCACAGCACCGCCAGGATGCAGCCGCCGATGCCGTACAGCACGCCCGCCGTCACGCTCGCGAGCGCGGCGATCAGATTGTTCGCGCTGCGAAGCTCCAGGAAGCGCCGGCCGAACGCCTCGGGGATGTGCACCAAGGGTTCGACACGTGTCAGTTCGTCACCGGACACGACGAGCAGCAGGCGGATGCGGGCGTCGCCGAGCGCATCCGACCGCTCGTATGTGAACGTATGGTCGACGCGTCCGCTCGTCTGCGTCTGCTGCGCCTGTTCGAGCAGCCGGTACTTGCTGAAGTCGACCGCCCAATCCTGCGCGGCGCCCATCTCCGCAATCGTTCGCGCAGTCGTTGCTTCGATGGCCTTACGGGCGGGATCGCGGAGGTAGGTCTCGGGCAGCCTGCGCGCGAATCCGTACGGCGCGCCATCGGGTTTCAGCCAGACGATGGCTTCGGCGATCGTGCCGAGCGTGAAGAGTCGCACTTCCCACCAATACGGCGAGTACCGGTCGCCTTTGGTCAGTGCGGCGAACGCGGGCTTGCCGCCGCCTTCGAGTTCGACGTAGTTCTGCGTCGCCGCATCGTGCGCGAATCGCACGGCGACGCGCGCGCCCTCGGGCGCAAGGTTGAGTTTCGCTGCAAGCGCCCGCGCCGTGGCGAGCGCCTCGTCGCGGGACATCTTGATGTCGAGATTGACGATCGGAATCGCGAGCGGAAACAGCCGCACGGCGATGAGCAGTGCGACAAGCGACGCGAGCGCGTACGCAATCCAGAACGCCGGCTTGCGCGTGATGCCGCTCACGCGGTACCCGGACTTTGTGCGTCCTCATCGTCGGCGCGCAAGGCCGTCGGCGCACCGCCAATCACGCCGCGCGCGCGAAGAGCCTCGATCGCGCGCGAAGCAAGGCCCAGGCGTTGGCGCAGCACGTCGCCCGTGTGCTCGCCAAGCAGCGGCGGGCCGCTTTCGTAATGCGGAGGAGTTGCAGACATCCGCAGCGGTGCCCGCACCTGAGGAACGACGCCGGCAAGCGGATGCGGCAGGTCGACGCGCATGCCGCGCGAACGCACCTGCGGGTCCTCGAACACCTGATCGAGCCGATTGATCGGACCGCAAGGCACGCCGGCCTCTTCGAGCGCCGCGATCCATTCACGTTGGGTGCGTCCACGCATGAGCGCATCGATCAGCGGAACCAGCGTGTCGCGGTTACGAACGCGCGCGGCGTTAGTCGCAAAGCGGGTGTCGCTCACCCATTCCGTCCGGTCCGCGATCTCGCAGAACTTGCGGAACTGGCCGTCGTTTCCGACGGCGAGAATCACGTGGCCGCCGAGGCACTCGAACACCTGGTACGGAACGATGTTCTGATGTGCGTTGCCTGCGCGCGTCGGCGCGGTGCCGCTCACCAGATAGTTCATGTTCATCACGGCCATCATCGCAATGGACGCGTCGAACAGGCACGCGTCGATCCACTGGCCCTGTCCGGTTCGATCGCGGTGCGCGAGCGCCGCAAGGAGCGCGACTGACGCGTACATGCCGGTCATCAGGTCGGTGATCGCGACACCGGCCTTTTGCGGTCCTCCTCCCGGCAAGCCGTCGCGCTCGCCGGTGACGCTCATGAAGCCGCACATGCCCTGGATGATGAAGTCATACCCGGCACGATCCGCGTAGGGACCGTCCTGTCCGAATCCGGTTATCGACGCGTAGACGAGCCGCGGATTGACCGCGGCCACGCTCTTGTAATCGAGCCCGTATTTGGCAAGGCCACCGACCTTGAAGTTCTCGACGATCGCATCGGCATCGCGGGCGAGTGCGAGCACGAGTTCGCGACCGTCGGACTGCGTGAAGTCGATAGCAACCGACTGCTTGCCGCGATTGCAGGCGAGGTAATACGCGGCCTCGCGCGTGTCGTCGCCGCGGACGTCTTTGAGGAAGGGGGGACCCCACGAGCGCGTGTCGTCGCCGGTCCCGGGCCTTTCGATCTTGATCACGGTTGCCCCGAGATCGGCGAGGAGCTGCGTGCACCACGGACCTGCGAGCACGCGCGACAGGTCGAGGATGGTGAGGTGGGAGAGCGGGCCTGGCACGGGTGATGGGCTCGCGTGTGGTCGTGGCGCCTGACGCCGCTACTCAGGCACGCCGGCCTTGGGCAGGCCGGGGATGAAGCGCGTCCGTATCTCTTCAATCCATACCGGATGCGTCGAGAATCGCTTCGCATCGAAACGCGGGAGCGTGAGATCCGGCACGCGCTTCATCAGTTCGGCCCTGGCCGCCGCGGCTCGCGTCATGTCACCCGTTTCTGCGTACGCTGCCGTGAGGTCGAGATAGATCCAATAATCG
>JBKPOL010000373.1:0-2193 GCA_046733075.1 Pseudomonadota bacterium
ATTCTCGCTTGCGCCGCCTCGGCCGCCTCTTCCGCCCGCTTGCGCTCACTGATGTCGCTCCACGAGCCGACGACCTCGGCCGGCTGCCCGTCGTCGTCGCGTATCAGCCGCTGCTCGTCGTTCACCCAGCAGTACGTGCCGTCATTCCTCAGGAACCGGTACTCGGCCGTGTGGCGGCTCTCCTTGAACAGGCGCGCGGACGAGGACTCGAGCGCGGCGCGATCGTCGGGATGCACGCAGCGCCACCAGAAATCTGGGTTTTCGAGGTATTGCTCCGGCTCGTAACCGAGGCAGTCTCTGATGTTCTGACTGACGAAGGTCGGCCGAAAATCCCCCGATGCCTTGTAGCTGTAGATAACTGCCGGCGAGCTCGCGAGCAATCGTGCAATTCGGGTGTGTGCGGCAACTTTCGCTTCCTCTGCTATCTTGCGCCCCGTGACGTCGCTCCAGGAACCGACGATCTCCAACGGTTCGCCGGCGTCGTCCCGGACCAGGCGCTGCTCGTCGTTCACCCAGCAATAGGAGCCGTCCTGGCGACGGAAGCGATACTCGACTGCGTGAGCGCCGTGCTTAAAGAAGCATGCTATCGCGCGGTTGACGCGGTCCTTGTCATCGGCGTGCACCCGCTCCCTCCAGAAGGAGGCGTCTCGCAGGTACTCGGATGGCGAGTAGCCGAAGACATCGGTGATATTGCTGCTGACGAACGTCGCCCCGAAATCGCCGGTCGCCTTATAGCTGTAGATGACTGCAGGCGAAGCGCTCAGCAGTCGCATCAGGCGTTCGTCGGCGGCGGCCTGGACAACCTTCAACTGATGACGCGCTTTGGTGTCGCGATCACGCGTCGCGTTTCGTATCACCGCGTCGATGACGTCCGCGACCGCGTCGGCGTCAAACCGCCCCGGCGAGACCTCGACCATATGCTGCAACGTCGCTGTGACGTTCCTGGCTGAAGCGCTTGGTGTTCGCATGGCGCGCAACCTCCCCTGCGTCATATTGCGCGGCGTTCGACTTCCCCTACGAATGCCGCAGCACGTCCCACCTCTTGCGTGTCCTCAAACTGGACTTGTCGCGGTTCCTCACGGCTCGGCTTCTTGTCACCGATCAGCGAGACAGTTGCAGCGAGGGAACCCCGAGAATTGCAGGCAACGGTGTTCTTGCGACCACTTTGCTTTCGAGAGGCACCACAGGCGCTCGCGACAACCTCGGCCGCTCCAGATAGCTCTCGAATACCGCCACGTGGACCGCAGCCCCCGCAGGGCATCGCTCAATATTACCGGCACTGACGTTTCCCCTGGCATTACGAGTATCAGTCCAAGCAGTCCGCCCGCGTCGGCGACCTATTTCTTCATTTCGTTTGGCTCGAGGCGTTTCACCCACACTTCCGTCACCTGCTCGAGATTTGTCGGCGCGTTTGCGATCAATGGACGGGCGGCGTCGCGAACCATCTGCTTGTCGCGTTCCGCGCTGATGTATTCCACCGGCGACTTTCCGTCGATGCGCGCGAGGAACAGCGCCGGCAGCAGCGATGCTATGCGCGCCTCGAGGGCTTTTACGTCTTCCCACGTCGCCCCGGCCAGGTACGCAGCGGAGAATGCCCGATAGCAGGCGAGATAACCCGGTGTTGTTTCGGGCCGCGCGACGCACTTCAGCAGAAAATGATTGAGGCAGAATGCGGCATCGAATGCGGGGTCGCCGAACCAGGCGCATTCCGCGTCCAGGAAAATCGGGCCGCGCGGGCCGATCAGAATATTCTTCGGACTGACGTCGCCGTGGACGAGCGCGATGCGCGTTGCGGCCGTCCGCTCCGCGAGTTCCCGCCGCCTGAGCGCGAGATCCGGGTGGCGCCGTGCCGTCGCAAGCAGATACGGTTCGAGGCGTATCGCATGGAAGATCGAATCGGTGCGAAATTTTCGCGCGATGGCGTCATCGTGTGCGCTGGCCGCATGCAGCCGCGCAAGGATCTCGCCGACGCACGATGCAATGCCCGTATCAGCGACGCCTGCAAGGAGCAATGATTTCCATACGGGGTGCCGCTCCGGATCGAGAAAGGCCATGGCGAAGATCGCGTGTTCGGCGTCCACGGCGATCGGCGCCGGCACGTTTTCGGGACAGTGTTCCGCAACGAAGTTGATCCACGCCCACTCGTACGCGTTGCGCTCGACGGGAGCATTCCACACTTGCGCTACCTTGAGC
>JBKPOL010000374.1:0-2141 GCA_046733075.1 Pseudomonadota bacterium
CTCGAAGGCCATCGTGGCAAGCGGATAGCCGCGGTCGAAGTTCTCGCGCGGCTGCAGCCGGTAGACGCACTCGTCGGTGAAGAATTCCGGCCAGCGGTCGTACTCGCGCGCGTCGAGCGCGCTCGCATAGCCGTGATACAACGCGACGAGTTCGAGCCAGGTCGCGATGTCGATCGACTCTCCGATCGGCGCAGTGTCCGGGACATTCATCGCGGTCGCCGGTCAGACTTCCATGACGCCGCGCCAGTACGCGTACATGCCGCGGATCAGCGTTTCGGTCACCGTATGCTCGGTTCGCGTCGCCGTCTCGCGGCCGCCGAGCTCGACGAGACTCGCGCCGTCCGGGCACTGTCGCGCACCCTGCTGCGAAAACTCGATCACCTCGCCATCGTCGGCCGAGACATAGCCCGCAGGACCAAACAGATTGGCCTGGCGCAGCCGGCGCCGCTGCATCTCCGGCGTGTCATCGGCGAAGCCGAAGTGCGTCCACACGAAATCGAAGGTGTTCGGTCCGCGCGGCTGGATGTGACGCGTCGACAGCGAGTTGACCTGCTGCTGGATGATCACGCTCGGGAAGATCGTCGTCATCACGACGGTCGGCCCGTTCCACCACGGCTCGCTCACGACATCGAGCACCCGATCGTCGTGCAGCTTCATGTTCGCCTTGAAGCTCGACACGCCCTTCGTCACCGCGCCCGATCCGCCCTCGTTGCGCCGGGAGACCATGCACGCATGTCGTCCGTGCTCGTCGGTGATGAGCTGCGACTTCTGGTCGGCCCGCCACAATCCGAACGTGACGAACCACGTGTGCAGCAACCCCGGATGATAGGGATCCTTGATGTTCTCCTGCATCAGTTTCCAGTTGCCGTCGATCCGCTGTCGCGAATAACCAAGGATCGTCAGCGTGCGGCCGTCGAACACGCGATCGAAGTAATGCAGCACCTCCGGACCGAGATAACGCTCGAATGGCTCGACGTCGTGATCGAAGGACGCGAACACGACGCCGTGCCGTCGTGCAACGGCAAGACGCGCGAGACCGTGCTCCTCGCGCTTGAAATCCGACGGCATGCCGCCTTGCACACCGGCCTCGCTCCGCACCCCGCGCATCAGCGGCACGCCCAGCAGGCGTCCGTCGAGGCCGTACGTCCATTGGTGGTACGGACACGTAAACTCATTGCGGTGGCCAAAGTTCTCCCGACAAAAGGCCACGCCACGATGCGCGCAGACGTTCTCGACGACGTTGATCTCGCCCTCACGGTCCCGCACCATGATGACCGATCGTTCGCCGATCGCCGTGCGCTTGAAATCGCCCGATTTCGGGACCTCGGCCTCGAGCCCGACGTAGCACCAGTGCCGGCGGTAGAAGAGACGCAATAGCTCCTGCCGGTACAGCTCTTCGCTCGTATACGCCGAGAACGGAATCCGGTGTACGCCTGGGGGAAACCGTTCCGCTTCGCGTGGATCGTTCATGCCGCCTCAGGACACAATAGATAGATCGAACAGGCTCGTCGCGACGAGATCGAGGACTTCAACTTCATGCTGATTGGACAGACGCCAACGCCAGCGCAGCACGCCAAGCGAAGGCTTCGTCGCCGAGCGCCGCACGTCGAGCACCTCAGCAGCAAGCGTCAGCGCATCGCCGGGGCGCACCGGTGCGAGCCATTTCAGATATTCGAGCCCAGGTGAGCCGAACGATTCCGACCCCTGGAGCGCGCCTTCGACGACGAGGCGCATCCCGATGCAGCAGGTCTGCCATCCGCTCGCGATGAGGCCGTTCCACGGTCCCGTCTCCGCGCGCGCCACGTCCGTGTGAAACCATTGCGGATCATACTCGCGGGCGAACGCGAGGATGTCGCGCTCCGAGATGGCGGCCGGACCATAGACAAGCCGCTGTCCGGCATGAAAGTCGGCAAACTTCACGGGCGCGCCAGCTTCGCGTCGCGCGTGTGCAATGCCGCTTCGCGACGCTCCTGGAAGCGCTCGATCTCGCGCTCGATGATGCTGCGATCGACGATGCCGACCGGGTTGGCGCGCGTAGGCAGGCACGAAACGAAGGGCTGGAAGCGCTCGAGGCTCTTCGCGTAAAGCCGGCGCAACTCCGCGAGCGGCGCGGCGTGATCGTCCACGCGCAGGTCGAGAAC
>JBKPOL010000375.1:0-10073 GCA_046733075.1 Pseudomonadota bacterium
TCCCCACGACGAGCGAGCGTCAGGCGAATCGACAGGGATGTGAAAATAATTTAAGGGCACCGCACGCTCGTTCGATACCGGGGGTGGCGACTGCCGCTGCCGGCTGGATGCATCGCCATGAGGCGCTGCCCGTGAACCAAGCGAACTCGCGTTACGCCCCGACGAGCGTTGCCAGCGCCTGCTCGATCGCGCGCTGTTCGCGCGGGCGCACGAGCCGCGCGACTTCGACACCATCCCGGAGGAACACAAGCGTTGGCCAGAGCTTGATGGAGAACGACCGCCCGAGCGGACGTCCGGGCCCGTCCTGGATCTTCAAATGACGCACGTCGGGGCGCTGCTCGAGCGCGCTCTCGATTGCAGGCTGCGCAGCGCGGCAGATCCCGCACCAGGCGCTTCCGAATTCAAGGACCGTCGGTCCCGGCAGCCCGTCGACGTCGGCGCGCGGAAGCTCGCGGTCGCTATACGATTGCTTCATTGATCGAGAGCTGCGGGTCATCCATCGCAACAGAGGCCTCGCCGGCGTCAGCTGCGCAGCATCCGCAGCATCCGCAGCGCCGTCTCGCGTCCCTGGTAATAGCCCGGGACACGAATCGTTTCCACAAACCCGAGCGACCGATAGAACGCATACGCAGGGGCGTTGGAGGCGCGAAGCTCGACGTGGATGGAGCTCATGCCCGCGACGAGCGCCGATTCAACCAGCCATTCGAGCAACCTGCGCCCGATGCCGCGTCGCTGATGGGCGGGCTCGACCGCGAGGAGGATCAGGTGCGCGCGCTCGTCGCCGAAGCGCATGACGGCGAAGCCCAATGGTTTCCTTGCGCCGCGCGCCACGATCGTGACGCTCTCGTGATCGCGAATCAGCGCCGCGATGCGATCCGGCCGGTACGCCCAGCCGAGCCCCGCCTCGATGAGATCGCGGGCGAGCACGGCGAGGTGCCCGGCGTCGCTCGCCTTCGCCAAACCCAATTCCGGCGTCAGTTGCATGCGTGTCTCGCTTGCCGAGCGTCAGAAGCCGCTGCAGTGCACGAAACCGTGCCTGCCGAAGCAATGTGTGGTGGTCAGGTCGTTTCTGTCCAGTCGATCCGTCGTTGCGAGACGCAGCACGCATTCGCGCCACGGGTCGGTGTCCGTGTTGTAACCGAGCTTCTCGCAACCCGGCCCGTACACAGCGACCATGTCCTCGACATCGCGCTGAACGGCCTCCGCGCGCTCCGCTTGAGTGGCACAGCCGCTAATGCCGAACATTATGGCGAAGGCGGCAACGAGGCGCATAGCGATCTCCAGGCGTGGGTGTCGCATAGGGCGTCAATTGCGCGGTTCACGAAAGTATTCCTTGCGCGCATCGTGCTTCGCGTCATCCGCTAAGACTGCGCCCCGATCGGTCGGGTTCGCGCGGGGGTGATCAGCGCTCCACACGCCCTGCGCTGTTTCCTGTGGCAGATCGTCGGGTCGTCAGGTGTCGCGGCAGATTGTCGGGTCGTCAGGTGTCGCAGCAGATCGTCCGGTCCTCAGGTTCACGGCAGACACGTCCGGTCCTCGCTTCAGGGACCGCCCGGAGGTTTGGACCTACCGATTTTCTCCCGGAATCCTACATTGTCTTGCGCCCGCCACCGATCCAATCCTCTCCTGCGTCGTGCGAAGCTTGGGCGTGTTTCCGTGAACCAAAGGGACTCGAACGATGAACGTACGAAAGAGCTTGATCGCGCTGTGCCTCGCATCCGGATCGATCGCTGCATCGATGCCGGCCCTCGCCGATGTTTACGTGCGGGTTGCGCCGCCGGCGCCGCGGTACGAGGTCGTGCCGGTCGTTCCTTCCGGATACGTGTGGGTACCGGGGTATTGGGACTGGAACGGACACCGTTATCACTGGGTGAGCGGCCATCGGGTTCGCGCCCAGCACGGAGCGGCGTGGGTTCCCCATCACTGGGTCGAAGACCACGGCCGCTGGCGTATGGAACGCGGCCATTGGGACCGCAACCATGCGGGACGCGACCGGTATGAACATGATGCGAACCGGGATCACGACCGGCATCACGGCTGAGTAGTCCCCTGCAATTAAAACGGCGCGGCTCTGTCCGCGCCGTTTTGTCGTGTTCCACGCCGAATGGGCGGTCGCACGCTTCTGGGCGAGGGGTCGCGGGCTCCAACGCGCGCATGTTCCGATCCTTCCGCACGGCCGTCAGACGTTCGCGTCCGTTTTGTATCATCCGCAAACACACGTGCGGCGGTTCCGACGGCGGTCATGCCTTGAGTCAGGACATCCCCCCTTTTTCCCGTGATTTGCCATCAGGAATCGTGCAGCGGTTGCTGCGTCGTCCTTCGGGCGTTGGTCTCTTGCACTGGATCCACAGCTTTTCGCTGCATGTCGTCACCGGCTTCGCAGCGGTGGCGGCGCATTACGCACTCATGTATGGGCTGATGCGACTCGGCATGGCGCCCGTTCCGGCGAGCGCCGCAGGCTTCATAGCAGGCGCCCTGACCCGCTTCGCGTTGTCGTACGCGCACGTTTTTTCGCCCTCACGAAGCGTGCATGTCGCAGGTGCGCGCTTCATTGTCGCGATCGCCCTGCAGCTAGCCGCGAACACGATACTGCTCGCGGGGCTCACGCATGGAGGGCTCGCCGTCTGGCCGGCGCAAGTGCTGACGACGATCCTGCTGACGTTCGTCAATTACTTGGTCTACCGGTGGTGGGTGTTCCGATGAACGTTCCCGGGAAGACGTGAATCCCGCGGCACGCTGCTCCACTTCGGCCTCTTATAATCGAGTGAAGAGGTCGACGCGGATGCATGCATCGAACATCGCCGGGAGTTGGTGTTTTGCGCTCGCTCTGTTCGCGAGCGGGTGCGCGCTTGCCGAGGATGCGGTCGTAGGCTCGGTGCTTGCGGTGCGCGGCGCCGTCTTCGTCGAATCCGACGGCTCGCTCCAGCCGTTGCGCGCGAATGCGTCGATACGCTCGGGTGATGCGATCGTGTCGGACCAGGGCAAGGCCAGGATCGCACTCGACGACGGCTCCGTGATTTCCGTGGGCGAGCACGCACGCGTGTGGATTCGCCGATACGAACACAAGGCCGGTAAAGTGAAGGCGAGGCTCGCACTCGTCTCCGGCGCGCTGCGACTCCTCGTTGCGAGGGTCGCGCCCGACGGCAACTTCGAAGTCGAGTCCGAGACGGCCGTCGCGGCGGTTCGCGGGACAGAATGGCTCATGGAGGCGACACCCGAACAGACGTCGGTCGCGCTGATGAGCGGTACGGTTGCGGTGTCGGCGCGTGGCCATCCCGAGGCAAGTGTCGTTCTGCAATCGGCGGGCGAGGGTACCGACGTGCGACGCGGATCACCGCCCACACCGCCCGTGACGTGGGGCGCGCGTCGTTTCGCGGACGTTCTCGCGCGGGCGACCTTCGATTAGACAGCTTGGTCGTCTCGAGACGCGGTGGCCGTTGTCCCGCGACGTAAGTTGCGCGGCGCGCGTCGCTTCCCGTCGCATCTCGGGGAGCACCTGAGTTCGAGGCATGGCGACTGATTCCATACGCGCCGCTCCACGAACGTCGCGTGACGCGAAGCTCTGTGCGCTCGCTGTCGCAGTCATGATCGCCTTCGTCGTCGGACACGTCATCGCGCTCGACGTGCCGGCGCTGCGACGGCTGGAGCTTGGTGCGCTCGACATGCAGATGCGCGTGCGGGGCGCGCGCGCCGCAGGTCCCGAGACGGTCATCGTCATGATCGACGATACGACGATCGCAACCCTCGGTCGATGGCCGGTTCCACGCGCGAGCCTCGCCGATGTCGTCACACTGTTGCATGGCGCGGGTGCCAGGACCATCGGCATCGACATTCTCTTCGCGGATTCCGACACGACGCACGCTCCCGTCGGGGACAATGCGACGACAGGGGGAGACGCGCTGCTCGCCGAAGCGATCCGCGCAGCCGGCAACGTGGTGCTGCCTTATGCATTCCGCTTCTCGGGCACGAGCGACCAATCCAAGCCGGCTGTCGAACCGATCGCGTATGCGCATCTCAGCCAAGGCAACGACTTTCGGCCGCTGGCGCTGCAACCGACGGGCGTCGTGATGCCTACTCGCGAGCTCGCGGAGACCGCGGTGCTTGGCCACATCCTCGTCGCGTACGACGTCGACGGCGCCGCGCGCTACGACTATCCGGTGCTCGAGTTCGATCTCGATTATTACCCGTCCATGGCGATCCGGCTCGCGCAGCAATATCTGCGCGTTCCGTGGCATGAAGCGCGGGTCGAGCTGGGACAGCGGGTGGTGCTGGGTGCGTTGAGCGTGCCGACGGATGCATCGATGCGCCTGATCGTCGATTACCTGGGGCCATCGCCCGCGTTCCCCACTTACCGCTTCTCGGATGTGCTCGCACGAACGGTTCCTGATTCCACTTTCCGCGATCGCATCGTGCTGATCGGGTCCAATGCGCTTGGCACACGGGACACGTTCGAGACGCCCTTCACGGCGGTCATGCCCGGCGTGGAGCGTCTTGCCACCGTCGTGGACTCGATTGTGCACGAGCGACACGTGAATCGACCGGTCGCATCCACGATGATCGAATCGGCATCGATGCTCGGTGCGGCCGTGGTTCTCGGCGTCGGCGTCTCCCGGCTTTCGCTCGCCTACGCGTCCCTCCTGGCCCTCGCGATCGTCGCGGCCTTCGGCATTTCCGCGCAGGTGGCGCTCGCCCGCTTCGGCATCTGGCAAGCCGCCGCGTTGCCGGTGATCGCCGTCGTGGTGACGTTCATCGGGCTCTCGATCTTTCGCTATGCACTGCTCGACAAGGAGCGCCGCCACGTGCGGCGGATGTTCCAGCGTTACCTCGCCCCGTCGATGGTCGAGCGCCTCGTTGCCAGTGCGTCGCCGCCGCGGCTCGGTGGTGAGCTCCGCGAGCTGACGATCCTGTTCTGCGATCTGCGCGGCTTCACGGCACTCTCCGAACGCCTGGATCCGGCGACGCTTACGCGCGTGGTCAACGGTTTCCTGCAGACGGCGACCGACGCGATCCTGGACCACGGGGGAACGGTCGACAAGTACGTGGGAGATGCCGTCATGGCTTTCTGGAACGCGCCGGTCGAGCAGCCGCAGCATGCGGTGCTCGCGTGTCGAGCGGCGCTGCAAATTCGCGCGCGTCTGCGCGATATGAACCCGCTGACCATCACTGCCGCGGATGGCGAGGTGCTGCCGCGACTCGATGCGGGTATCGGCATCAACACCGGCGTTTGCACCGTGGGGAATTTCGGATCGGACCATCGCTTCGACTACTCGGCAATCGGAGACCCGGTGAACATCGCCGCGCGACTCGAAGGCGAGACGCGCGCGCACAACATGGCAATCCTGCTCGGTCCAACGACTGCCGAGCGCATCGTCGGAAGCGGTCTCGAATCGGTTTCGCTCGGCCAGCTGCGCCTGCGCGGCCGTGCGCAGATGCTGGAGGTTCATGCGTTGAAGGAAGTGAACGCGCGGCCGGCAGAAGAACCGTCATAGCAGGGATCGCGACCACGATGGGGAGAAAACACGAGCGTGTCTTGTATCATCGGCACGCCTTCAGCCAAGTATCTGCGACGCCTCTCTCGTGCTGCACGGTCATCGCATCGCCGTCGTTATGCCCGCGTATCGCGCGGAAAAAACGCTTGCGCAGTGCTACGCGGCGATACCGCACGACATCGTCGATACTGTGCTCCTCGTCGACGACGGAAGCGACGACGCCACGCTCGCCGTCGCCCGAGAGCTCGGCATCACGGCGCATTGGCATCCGCGCAACCTCGGTTATGGAGCCAACCAGAAGACGTGTTATCGGGCGGCGCTCGCGGCGGGCGCCGACATCGTCGTCATGCTGCATCCGGATTACCAGTACGAGCCGCGGCTCATCACGCCCATGGCGGCGATGATCGCTTCCGGCGTGTACGACGTGGTCATCGGCTCCAGGATTCTCGGCAACACGGCGCTTCGCGGCGGCATGCCACTCTACAAGTACGTGTCCAACCGCGTTCTCACGGCCACGCAGAACATGATGGTCGGCATGAAGCTGTCCGAGTTTCATACCGGCTACCGCGCCTTTTCGCGCCGGGTCCTCACGGCCCTGCCGCTGCTCGCGAATTCGCAGGACTACATCTTCGACAACCAGATGCTCGTCCAGGCGCACGCGTTTCGCATGCGTATCGGCGAGATCTCGTGTCCGACGAAGTACTTTGAGGACGCCAGTGAGATCGACTTCCGTCGCTCGGTCGTCTATGGGTTCGGCGTGCTGAAGGTCAGCATGCAGTACGCGCTGTGGCGCCTCGGCATTGCCAAGCCCCAAATCTTCTCGGATGCCGCCGAATACCGGCTGCCTGCCGGAGGGGACTTCCCGGCGGCGCCTGCTGCTGCCGGATGACGCGCGGGCGCGTCGTCTCCGATCCTTCCACAGTCGCGGCGAGCGGCGCTCCATTCGCGCAGCCCCTCCCGTTCCAGGCCAGGGTTTGGAACGCGCTGCTGCTCGCTGCATTTGTCGTCGGCGCTGCGCTTCGTGCGTGGCAGATCGACATCCAGGTGCTGATCGACGACGAATGGCACGCGGTCCACAAGCTGCTGCGTGCCGGCCCGCTCGACATCCTGACGCACCTCGGCTACGCGGACTACAGCATTCCGCTTGCGCTGTATTACCAATGGCTCTATCGGACGATTGGCTTGTCCGAATGGGGCATGCATCTGCCGTCGCTGATCGCAGGCATCGGGTTGCTGCTCATCGGACCGCGGCTGATCTCGCACTGGGTGCCGCTTCCATCGCGCGCCGTGTGGACCGCGCTCATGGCGATTTCGCCGCTGCTGGTCTACCACGGCAAGGTCGCGCGGCCGTACGCGCTGACGAGCCTTCTCACGTTCGTCGCGGTCGTCGCATTCCATCGCTGGTGGCAGACGCGACGCAGAAGCGATGGATGGATCTACGTCGCAGCGACCGTACTCGCCGGATGGCTGCACGCGATCACGCTGCCGTTCACGCTTGTGCCGTTCCTGTATTACGCGGTGCGCGCAATGCGTCCCTTCGCTCGGGCGGATTGGATGCGTCTCGCATCGCTCGGCGTCGCGACCGCTGCCCCGCTCGCACTCGCGTTGCTGCCCCCGCTCGTCAACGATTGGGAGGAATTCAGCCAGAAGGCCGCTCGCGACAGCGTTACGGTGGAAAGCCTCTATCGCACCGCCCTGATGCTGGCGGGAACCGGTTCTGCGATCGGCGGTGCTTTGTTCTGGGTAGCGGTCGCTTGCGGATTCAGGCGCCTGGTTCGGCAAGACCGGGAGCTGGGGTGGTACGTTGCCACGGTGGTTGGCGTGCCGACCCTTGTCGTTGCATCGAGCGGGGCCGCGTGGATATCCCATCCGCTCGTGCTCGCGCGCTACCTCCTTCCCGCGCTCCCGTTTGTGCTGCTGTTCGCGGCCGAGGGCGCGCTGGTCGCCCTCGGCTATTTGCGGCAGCCCGCGCGGGCCGCGGTCGCCGCCGCGATGCTGGCGACCGGCCTGCTCGCGGCCGGCCCGATCCCGTCCGAATGGCGCTTCCCCAATCAATTCTGGGGTCATCTGCGGCATCAGTTCGACTACGACCCCGCCCATAACCCTTACGTGCAGCTCGTTCCGAAGGATCCGCTGCCGTCGTTCTACGCGGACCTTGGGAAAAGGCCGCCCGGCAGCGTCACGTTGATCGAGACACCTTGGCGGCCCGAATCACATTTCAATCCTCAGTCGCTTTATCAGTCTGTTCACCACCAGTTGATCAAGATCGGCCTCGTGACGCCGGTGTGTGGCACATTCGACTTCGGCCAATATCCGGAACAGGCCGGGATGAAGATGCGCGAACTGGTTCATCTCTCATCGGTGTTGCGGGGAGAGACCGAAGGCGCACAGTTCCTTGTCGTGCACATGAAACCGCATCACGTCGCAGCCGATCCGGGAGCCGCGTGGCCGGACGTGACCGCCTGCATGCCGCTGATCGAAGCCAGGTTCGGCCCGCCCGCATATCGCGATGAGCAGATCGTCGTCTTCGCGCTTCCGCCTTTGTCGTCGCTAGGCAACACCCGTCGCACTGTGCAACAATAGAAGCAATTAATTTTGCATCGGGGTGACGCGATGCTCGACCGTGACGGCTACCGCCCGAACGTCGCCATCGTTATCGTCAACGGCAGGAACCTGGTTTTCTGGGGCAAAAGGATCCGCGAGCATTCCTGGCAGTTTCCGCAAGGTGGCATGAACCCCGGCGAGGCGCCCGAGCAGGCGATGTACCGGGAACTGCGCGAGGAAGTCGGCCTTAAGCCGCAACACGTCAGGATTCTCGGCCGCACGCGCGACTGGCTGCGTTACGAAGTGCCGCAGCACTGGATCAAGCGCGAATGGCGCGGAAGTTACCGCGGCCAGAAGCAGATCTGGTATCTGCTGCGGCTCACCGGCCGCGATTCCGATGTCTGCCTGCGCGCAACCGAGCATCCGGAATTCGATGCGTGGCGCTGGCACGATTACTGGATCCCGCTGGAAGCCGTCATTGACTTCAAGCGCGAGGTCTATCGGCGCGCGCTGATGGAGCTCGAGCGGTACTTGCATGCGCGTCCACAAACGCGACGCGAGCGGCTTTATGGCTGGGCACACCCCGAGATGCCGCCTTCGTACGCGACTCCCGCGACGTCTCGTACGTGAGCGCGAACCCGCGCCTCAACGCATCATCAGCCCCATGCCGACGCTCGCTCGCGGCGGCATCATCATGCCGCTGAACACGAGCCCAGACAGCAGCGAGAGGACGATTCCGCAGAGCACGACGAGCAGCGTGAAAGGGACGGCCTTCTCGGGTGACGCCTTCTTCATGACCGGAGCTCCGAGAAAGAACGTGTAGAACGCGTACACCGTTGCGAGCAGTGTGATGACGCTCCCGAGCATGCCGAGCAGAAGGAAGATGCCCGATAGCCACGCAATCGTATAGCTGTACGCAGTGAGCTTGAGCGAGGCGACGAAATCTTTCGTGCCGCCGAACGAAGGCGCGAGCGCATCGACGATGAGCGCGAGGACGAAGGTGATGATGAGCGCGAGCAGATACTGTGCGATCGCGAACTGCACCGAATGCATCGTGAGCAGCACGGCGATGGGGCCGACGGCCGCAAGGATCATGATCCACCCCGTATAGAGACTCTGTACCGTCGCGGGCTCGGCCGCGATCTTCGGCCATTCATTCCGCGGCTCGACGACGATCCCCTTGATGCGGTCGACCAGATTCATCCGTGTAACTCCCTTAAGACGATGCCGAATGCGGCGGCGCGCGATTTCCGGCTAACTCCGGCGCGCGACGAAGTGTAGGGGAGGGCGCTGCGGCTGTCGAACGCACGGTCAAATCGGCCTGCGAGCACGTTCCTAAACGCGATCAGGTAGATTGGACGTTGTCGTCCGCACTGCTCGCTCGAATCTCTCGTCGCCGGTGCGCGTCCACGCGGCGATCGCGAACCTCACTACTTCAGCAGCACCAGATTGTCCCGATGGATGAGCTCGGGCTCGTCGACATAGCCGAGCACCGATTCGATCTCCGACGAGGGGCGCCGCATGATGCGCGTCGCTTCCTGCGCGCCGTAATTCACGAGGCCGCGCGCAACTTCCCGCCCGTCCGGCGCGTAGCAGCCGACGACTTCCCCGCGCCCGAAAGTGCCTGTCACCGCCACGACACCGATCGGCAGCAGGCTCTTGCCGTCGTGCGTGAGTGCGCGAACTGCGCCTGCGTCGAGCGTGAGCCGACCGGCGACGCGCACGTGATCCGCGAGCCACTGCTTGCGAGCGCCCAGCGACGTGCGTTCCGACGTAAGGGTCGTGCCGAGCGGCTCTCCGGCGGCGAGACGCGACAGCACATCCGGCTCGCCGCCGCACGCGATGATCGTCGCCGCTCCCGACCGCGCCGCGCGCTTGGCCGCGAGCACTTTCGTCAGCATGCCGCCACGCCCGATTGCGCTGCCTGCGCCTCCGGCCATCCGCTCGAGCTCGGGGTCGCCCGCGGCAGCCGTGCGGACGATCCTCGCAGTCGGGTCGATGCGGGGGTCGGCCGTGTAGAGCCCGTGCTGATCGGTCAGC
>JBKPOL010000376.1:0-11531 GCA_046733075.1 Pseudomonadota bacterium
GGACACGCCGAATTCCGCGCATTGCTCGCGGAGAACCGGATCACCTACCTCGATCGCTTCCTACAGGAAGGCCGGGCGGCGGAACTTGCGGGGACCGGACGCGATACACGCACTTGATCCCGTCCCACTCGGGATGTACGGTACTGAGATCGATCTCCAGCACGGGCTCGAGATCTTCGCCAAATGACCGCTGCTTTCCGAAGTGCAGGTATTCGCCCTCGCCTGCGGGGGTGAGAGCCACGCCGTGGCGGCCCGCATAGTCCCGAAACGGCAGGATCGACCCCTCCTGCCAGATCTCGACGAGACGCGCATATTCGAGCGGCAGACCGCCGCGCAGCTCGTCCGCGTCGATCCTGGCAACTCCACCCTCGTCCAGCACGCGCATCACCTCCCGCACGACGCCCACCTTGTTGCCGAAATAGAGCCAGGCCACCTGGCTGTACACGAGGTCGAACGATCGATCCGCGAAGGGCAAGCCCTGCGCGATGTCCGCGTATGCAATCGACGGCAGATCGGCTTCGCCGGGCACGTTGCTGCCCGCGGGCTGGCGGTCACGCAGCGTGCGCCGCATGACGTCCGCGTCGCCGTCATTGCGCTGGCGATTGAGACCGTGCAGCTCGACACGATCGCCGAAGCGGTCCCGCAGGTCGAGGAGCGCCGTGCCGAAGCCGCAACCGAGCTCGAGCACCCGCACCCGTTTCCTGTGCGCAAGACGTACCTCGATATCCTGCACGATGCCACCGACCAAGCGCTCGACGTCCGCCAACCCCCGGCCACGGTGCCCGAACTTCGCTCGGTATCGTTCTTCACGCATCAGTCATGATTGTCGGCTATCCTAGCGCCCGCGTGCCATTTTTGAAGGCGGGACGAGGAGCATCCGTGGAACGACTCGATAACGCGCGGATACTGATCTACAGCCACGACAGCTTCGGGCTTGGCCACCTTAGGCGCTGCCGGGCGATCGCACATGCGATCGTCGACCGCTTCAAGGGCGTCTCGGTCCTGATCCTGTCCGGGTCGCCCATCATCGGCAGCTTCGATTTCCTGCCGCGGGTCGATTTCGTTCGCATCCCCGGCGTCGTGAAGCTTCACAACGGCGAATACCAATCGCTGGGCCTTCATATCGACCTCGATCAGACGATGGCCATCCGTGCGGCCATCATCCGGCAGACGGCAGAAAGCTTCCGCCCGGACCTGTTCCTCGTCGACAAGGAGCCACTCGGGCTGAAGGGGGAGGTACTGCCCACGCTCAAGATGCTGAAGGCGCAAGGGACCACGCTCGTCCTGGGCCTGCGCGACATCATGGACGAGCCGACCCAGCTCCTGCGCGAATGGAAGCGGAAGAAGGTGCTGCCCGCCTTGCAAAACCTGTACGACGAGATCTGGGTGTACGGCCTCGCCGACTTCGCCGATCCGCTGCGAGGCGTCGCGTGTCCCTCCAGCGTCCGGTCCAAGATGATCTACACCGGCTATTTGCGCCGGGCGGTGCCGCACCTCAACACGACGGAACCGCCCGCGCATCGCGACCCCTACGTGCTGGTGACGGTCGGCGGCGGCGACGACGGCATGGCCGTGCTCGATTGGGTGTTGTCTGCGTACGAACACGACCGGGGCATTCCGCTCGGTGCCATCGTGGTGACCGGACCGTTCATGGCTGCGGAGCAGCAGCGTCATTTCCGTGAACGCGCCGAACGACTTTCACGTATCCAGGTGTTGACGTTCGACGCGCACCTGGAGCTGCTGATGGAACAGGCGGTGGGCGTCGTCGCCATGGCGGGCTACAACACGTTCTGCGAGATCCTCTCGTTCGACAAGCGCGCGATCCTTGTGCCCCGGGTGCGGCCGCGCCGGGAGCAGGTGATGCGCGCGATGCGTGCAGCCGAGCTCGATCTTGCCCGTTGGCTCGATCCCGAGAGTCCGCAAGACCCGGCCATCATGACGCAGGCGCTGCATGCGTTGCATGCGCAGCCCGTTCCGTCCGAACGCGGCTCCGAGGACATGCTGAACGGTCTCGACGTCATCACGGATCTCGTGGCCGAGCGGGTTCGCCGGCCCGCGACGCGCCGGGTTCGCGCGTTCGCCACGCACGTTTGATGGCGACGCACCCGCTGCGTTGCACCCGCTCGATCCGCGCGCCCGTCCGTTTCGTTCCTGAGACAACTTCGACCGCACGGCCCGGCAGCGTTCGCCGCTGGTCGCGCGCTCCATTCGTACCCGCGTGAAGCACAGCACCATGATTTATGTCCAGCACCTGCTGGGCATCGGCCACTTGATGCGCGCGCGCCTGCTTGCCGAGGCCATCGCGGACCGCGGCTTCGAAGTGCATCTCGTGAGCGGTGGCATGCCGATCGGCGGCCGGATGCCGCGCGGCGTTCGCACGGTCCAGCTGCCGCCGATCCGCGTTTCCGACGCGAGCTTCACGCCGCTCCGCGATGCCGATTTCACGCCGATCGACGATGCGTATCGAGAACGGCGGCGCGCGTTGCTGCTTTCGGCGTTCGCCGAGGCCGCGCCCGCCGCGGTGTTGTTCGAGACGTTCCCTTTCGGAAGAAGGGCGCTGCGCTTCGAACTTTTTCCGCTGCTCGAACAGATCGCCGCGACCCGACCGCGACCGCTTGTCATCGGCTCCGTGCGCGAGATCCTGCAGCTGCAGCAGAAGCCCGAGCGTGAGCGAGAGATGCTCGAGTGGGCCGCGCGCTGGTTCGACGCGGTCTTCGTGCACGGCGATCGCCGCTTCGCCCGCTTCGAGGACACGTTCTCGTTCGTCGCCGAACTCGTGCCTTCGGTGCACTACACCGGTTTCGTCATGGAACGTCCGGTGCACCCTCGAGCACGGGAAGATGCGACGCGCACGGAAGTGGTCGTATCCGCGGGCGGCGGCGGCGTGGGCATCGAGCTCCTCGCCACGGCCCTTGCCGCCCAGCCGCACTCACGCTTCCGCCACTTGACGTGGCGTGTGCTTGCCGGGCCGAACATTCCGGAAACGGGCATGCAGCGACTGCGAGCGAGCGCGGCATCGAATGCGATCGTCGAGCGTTCGCGAGCCGACTTCGCGGACGTCCTCCGCAACGCTCATGTGTCTGTCTCGCAGGCCGGGTACAACACTACGCTCGACGTGATTGCGAGCGGCGCGCGTCCGGTGATCGTGCCCTTCACCGGCGGTGGTGAAACCGAGCAGCGTGCGCGCGGGGAACGCTTGCGAGACTTCGGACTCGCCGTCGTTGTCGACGACCGCACGTTGTCGCCCGCGTCGCTTTGTGATGCCATCGACGAGGCGGCAGCACGCACTGCATGGGGTAACTGGGACTTTGCGAGCGACGGCGCGGCGTGCACGGCACGCCTCCTTGCCGACATGCTCGCCGTACCCGCTCGCGTTGCATGAGTGCGGCCTGGAACCTGCTCGTCGATGAGCTCGACGACTGGACTCGGGCCGGCCTGACCGCCACGCTTTGGTGGCGAGATGACGACGCGTGCACGGCAACTCCTGCGCTCGCCCGGCTGCTCGCCATTGCGCGTGCGCACACTGTTCCCGTGGCGATCGCGGCCATTCCGCGCGACAGCGACGCCGCACTCGTCGATGCCGTGCACGCCTGCGCACAGACGACCGTTGTCCAGCACGGTTACGCGCACCGAAACCACGCACCGAGCGGCGAGCGAAGCGCTGAAATGGGTCCGCATCGGCCGCTGCATATTCGGCTGGACGAGATTGTGTCCGGGCGCGTCGGTCTCGCCGAACGATTCGGGGAGCGTTTTCGTGCGGTGCTCGTCCCGCCGTGGAATCGAATCGGTGAGGATCTGCTGCCGGAACTCGCTTCGACAGGAGTACGCGGCTTGTCCCGTTTCGGCCCGCGCGGAACGGTAGACGTCGCTCCCCGACTGATCCAGGCGAACGCCCACGTCGATCCCATCGCCTGGCGACGCGCGCACACATTCATCGGCGCGGACGAGGCGGTGACTCGAGTCGTCGCGCACCTCCGCTCGCGCCGCAAGCAGGAGGTCGATCGGGACGAGCCCACGGGCCTACTCACGCATCATCTGGCTTTCGGCGATGACGCGTTCGATTTCGTCGACCACCTGATCGCGCGGACATCGCGACATCCGGCCGTGCGATGGCTGAATGTGGACGACGTTTTCGGACTCGCTGCCTGACGGATGCTTTTTTGGTGCCGCCCCGACGTTCGGCTCCGCTGTCACCGGTTCCCTCAGCTCCAAGCGATCGTCATTTCCTGCCGATCAGCATGAAGCGCACGTACCGGCGCATCCTGCGCTCGCCTTCGAAGAGCAGCTCGCGTAGCGGCGCTTGCGCCTTGAAGGTCCGAAGATCGGGGACGCAGTTCACATGCTCGTCGCAAGCGAAGTAGTCGTTCGACTGCATCACGAGCAGTTGTCCGTCCGGAATCCGCGCATACCAGCGATCGAACTCCGACAGGTGCTCGCAACTCGTGTTAATGACGAGATCGGCCTTGGCGTCTTCGAGGTAATCGAGGGCGAGCATGTCGGCGGTTCGCGCAACGAACTTGCTGGCGCGTACGTGCGTCGCGTTGAGGGACGCGGCGATCGCCTCGCATGAAGGATCGATGTCGACGCTCGTCACGCGATCGACGTCGAAGCGGTCGTCGTGCAGCAGGACGGCGCCCAGCGCGCCGATCCACCCGCCGAGAATGAGCACTTCGCCGAGCCGGTATCCGACCGTCGAGTGCAGGCATTGCGCGAGCCACAGCTTGCTCGCCATCTGATTCTTGTTGAGCGCGACCGCAATGCGAGGTGCCTGATGCATCGTCAGCGTGTCGAGAACATCGCGCAGGAAGGGACTGTCGCCATACGTCGCGAAACCTTCGAGGATGTCACGATAGAACTCGTCATCGAACGAAGTCATCGCCTGCCCTTCGCTGGGTCGAACGTGTATCACCAACCTGTTTGCGCTCGCGCTTTCCGTGGGCGCCGTTCGTAACGGCGGCGATCACGGTCTCTTTCCTCGCCCTTGCCCATGCCGTATTCTGTCGCAAGGCCAGTCGTTCGAGCCGGCCAAATGGCTGCCGTCTCCGCGCCTGCGGCAGCGTGACCGAAATGCAAGGAGGAGGCCTCGGGTGGATGTTTCGCAAGAAGCCGAGATGCTGCAGAACGTCCCGCTGTTCAGCAGCCTGTCGGCATCGGAGCGCAAGTTGCTGGCCTTTACGAGCCAGCTTCAGTGCTTTGCGCCGGGCGACATCCTGATGCGCCAGGGCGAGCCCGCGGACTGCGCGTATGTAATCCTCGAAGGGGAGGTCGACGTGCTTGGTGCGACCAGTACCGGCGACTTCGTTGTCGCAACACTCGGGCGCAACGCGATGCCCGGAGAAATCGGTGTCTTCACCGACGCACCCCGCACGGCCACCGTCCGAGCCAAGGGAGCGGTACGCGCCCTTCGAATTTCCCCCGAAGTCTTCCTTCAGCTCGTCTCCGGCAAGCCCGATCGAGCGTTGCACGTGATGCGCCAGCTGTCCACGCACATCGCCAACGATCTGCGAAGGCTTGCTGCGTTGAAAGAGGAACTGCAGAAGGCACTCGCCGCGGCGCGTCAGGTGGGATAGCCCGGCAGTGGCGGCGCCGCCGCGCCGTGCGCTGCACCCGTGCGGGCGAGCGAAACGTTGCACGCATCGACCGCCAGGTACGGGCCGGGCTCGAGTACGAACCGGTGCAACCTGCCGGGCCGCAGCTTGATGGGCGGCTTGCCGAGCATGTCCCAACCGGTCGCGAGCGACAACAACGCGCGCAGGACGCCATTGTGCGTCACGGCGACGGTAGGCGCGCCCTGTTCCGCGACATGTTGAAGCCAGGGCCCCAGGCGTTCCGCGACCTCCCGCGGGCTCTCTCCTCCCGGCGGACGGAAGTCGAGTCCCCGTTCCTGGTTACGCGCGAAGTCTTCGCCGACGCGTGCTCGCAACTCCGCGAGCGTCGAACCTTCCCATTCTCCCCAGTCCATCTCGATCAACGCCGGCTCGATCGCCGGTGCGCAATGATGCAGCAGCGACGCCGTTTGTACGGCACGCAAGAGCGGGCTCGAAACCCACTGCGCTGCGACGAGTTCGTCGGGAAGCGTCCACGCCAGGAGCTCGCGCCGGCCCGCTGCATTCAACCCGATGTTCCGCCGGCCTTGCATTCGGCCCGCTTCGTTCCACTGCGTGGTCGCATGCCGCAGGAGTGTGATGATCATGCCGGGCGATGTGCTCGCGTCACTGGGGTAATGGTGCTCAGAGCCTGACGACGGCGCGCCGTGCGACGACGCCGCGCAGGATCTGGTCGAGGTGTGCCGCTGCGAGCGGAAGGTCATGATGCGCGCGCACGTACGCCTGCGCCGCCTCGCCCATCCGCAGACGGCGCGCATCGTCGACGATCAGCTCGCGGGTCGCCGATGCGAACGCATCGATGTCGCCGACCGGCGCCAGCAGTCCCGTGCGTCCTGCGGCAACGACAGCCGCGACGCCCGGGGTTGCAGCGCCCACGACCGGCACTCCGCACGCCTGCGCTTCCAGGAACGTGACGCCGAATGCCTCATCGATCGCCGGCCAGAGCAGAAGATCGCTGTCCGCCAACTCACCTGCGATGTCCTCGGAAGATCGCGCGCCGACGAACGTGACGCGATCGCGGAGTTCACCGAAAGCCTGTTCCACTTCGCGGCGCGCGGGACCATCGCCGACGACACGCAGCGACCACCGCAAGTCGCGAAGCCGCGCCAGCGCTGAAGCCAGCAGGCGATACGACGCAAGCTTCGCACCCTCACGCATCATCCCGACCGTGACGAGCCGTGCGAAACTGCCCGCGCTGCGCAGTCTTGTCGCATGGCCGCCCATGCGCCCGCGAAATGCCGCGACGTCGATGAACGGCGCGAGGGAGTCGGAGTCCGCTCCTGGTGCGCGCGTCCGGACGACGCCCCCGATGTCTGCGGGATTCAGCGACACGATCGTGTCTGCACTTTGGATTGCGGCGAGCGCGTCGGCGTAACCCGCCGCCCAAGGACCTTGGCGCTGTTTTTGCGCGACCGACGCTTCCACGATCACGTACGGAATTCCGAGTCCATCACTCACCGCTCGTCCGAGCAGGTCCGGCGCCTTGTGATGGACGTGATACGTCAACCACACGTCCGTTCGCGGCATCCGACCGAGCCTCGCGACGAGCCTTGTCGCAAGCCGTCTGCCGATGCTCCGCATCCGTCGTTGCCGCTGCGGGTCGCCGACGCGATCGAATGTGCGAAAGCGCGACACCACCGTCGTCTCGTGACCGACGGTGTCGAGCGCCTTCAACAACAGGCGCGCGATCTGGCGATCTCCTGAGGGAGTCGGATGGTCGGGCGACTTGAGCGGCGCGTAGAAGGCTATTCTCATGCGGCAGCGAGGCTCGCCGCGAACCGCCTAGCGAGCGCATCGGCTCCCGCATGCACCGAGAACGCCGTCGTCGTTCGCGCGTAGCCGGCGTTGCCGAGTGTGCGCCGCAATGCCGGATCGACGATGAGCCGTCGCAGCGCATCCGCAAGCGCGGCCGGTGCGCGCGGTTCGACGAGCAAGCCGGTGACGCCATCGATGATCAGCTCCGGAATCCCCGACACTGCCGTCGACACGCAGGCAACGCGCTGGCTCTGCGCTTCCAGCAGAACGTTGGGCAGTCCATCGCGATCGCCGTCGGCACTGATGCGTGAGGGAAGCACGAAGATATCTGCCGTACGATACGCGCTCAGCACGCCGTCATGCGCCTGAGGTCCCTGCCAGCGCAGGCGATGCGCGATTTTAAGCGTCCGCGCCACCTCGGCGAGCCGGGGCAGCAGCGGGCCGTCCCCGATGTGCAGGAAGCGCCAATGGAGATCGGGCGGCAGCCGCGCGAGCGCGTGCAGGAGATCGTCGAGGCCCTTCTTGTCGACAGCCCGCCCGACGGTCAGCAGCGTCACGGGTTCGGCTGCGTCGTGGCCATTCGCTTCGCGACACGTTTCTGCCGGCGCCGCGAAGCGTCCCGTGTCGATGCCGTGATAGACGAGGTCGACGCGAGCGGGGCTCGAGGCGAGCTGTCGTAGATGCTCGGCATTGAACGCCGTGCACGTGGCCGCCCATGCGCACGCGTCGAGTTTCTCCCGCTTTTCCCAGTCAGGAGTGGTCCAGATGTCCTTGGCGTGCGCTGAGCAGCTCCAGTCGATCCCGCGCAGCATGGCCGCGTAGCGCGCAACGGACGCGGGCGTATGCAGGAAATGCGCGTGCAGATGGACAACGTGCGCGGGTAGCTCGGAAGCGAGCACGAGCGCCTGACCGAAGCGCCGCGCGCGGTTACGCGTGAAATCTCGCCGCAGGTCGCGCCACCACAGCGCGCGTGCAGCGCTGTATCCCGGTAACCGCCTCGCGGCCCGCCACGCACGCCAGACGCGCCGCACGCCCTGGTGCAGATACTCGGGCAGGTACGTCACCGGCGCGCGGATTTGTCCGTGCAGCGGGTGGGTCGCCGGGTCCGTCGGCTGCCGCAGCGAATAGAGCGCAAGCGACAAGCCCCGGTGCTCTAGCGCGAGCAGCTCCTGTGCGATGAAAGTTTCGGACAGACGCGGATACCCTTTGAGGACGACGCCGATGGCGCCGCCACCATGCACGGGACGTGGGCTCGCCGCGACGGGTGCGGATTCCGACTTCATCAAAAGGCGGCGCGTGGAAGAAATCCCGATCGGCGGATGCTACCATCGACGACGCGCCTTCATGCAAAGCGTGCGGCGCGCACGCACTCCGTCGAATCGTTCAACGCAATCCACTGCGCCACGCATGGATCGGTCACTCTTCCGCTATATCCTGCGGCACACCTGGCGGGACCAGACGTTTCTGCTGCTGTTGACGTGCGCCAGCTTTCCGCTCATCTACATCAACCTCGAGCTGCCGAAGCGGATCGTGAACAACGCGATCCAGGGCAAGCACATTCCCGAAACGTTCCTCGGCATTCCGGTGACGCAGGTCTCGTACCTGAGGTCGCTGTCGATCGTCCTGCTCGCCCTTATCACGATCAACGGCGGGCTCAAGTACTGGATCATCGTGTACGCAGGCGTGGTCGGCGAACGGACGCTTCGGCGGATGCGCTACGACCTCTACCAGGCGGTGCTGCGGTTTCCGTTGCCGCAATTCAAGACGATGTCTGCGGGAGAGATCATTCCCATGATCGTCGCGGAGACGGAGCCCGTCGGCGGCTTCATCGGCGATGCGGTCGTGCTCCCCATCTTCCAGGGCGGTCTGCTCGTCACGTACCTGGTGTTCATCTTCAACCAGGACCTGTGGCTCGGCCTCGCTGCCGTTGCGCTGTACCCGCCCCAGGTCTACCTGATCCCGCGCCTGCAGCGAAAAATCAACTTGCTTGCAAAGGAGCGGGTCCAGACGGCACGCCAGCTTTCCGATCGCATCGGCGAATCCGTCGCCGGCTTTGCCGAGATCCGCGGCAACGATACGTTGGAGTTCGAGCGCGCCGACGTCAGCAACCGGCTCGGGCGCATCTACGCGATCCGCTATGACATCTACAAGCGCAAGTTCTTCGTCAAGTTCCTGAACAACTTCCTGGCGCAGATAACGCCGTTCTTTTTCTATTCGGTTGGCGGTTACCTCGTCATCAAAGGAAGCCTCTCGCTTGGCGCGCTGGTCGCGGTCCTCGCGGCATACAAGGACATCCTGAGTCCGTGGAAGGAGCTGCTCGCCTGGTATTCGACGAAGGAGGACGTGCGGATCAAGCACGAGCAGATCGTGTCGCAGTTCGATCCGCCCGGCATGCTCGACATGAAGCTCCTCGACGTGCCGCCGCAAACGATTCCCGCGCTCGCCGGCGAGGTTGCGGCGGCGTCGCTTTCCTACAGCGAGAACGGGATCACCAACAAGGTCGATCGGCTGACGTTCCGCATCGCGGCCGGCGAGCACGTCGCGCTGGTGGGGTCGGGCCATAGCGGCAAGGAGGAGCTTGCGCAGCTCGTCGCACGGCTCAATCTGCCGAGCGGCGGACGGCTCACCGTCGCCGACATCAGCTTCAACGAAGTGCATCAGGCGGTGCCCGGACGGCGTATCGCCTACGCCGCGCAAAACGCGCACATCTTCGCGGGAACGCTCGCGCATAACCTGTACTACGGGCTCAAGCATGCGCCGGTGCATCCGTACGCCTACGACGACGAGGCGGAGAAGATGCACCAGCGGCGTGTGCGGGATGCGCTCGCTGCTGGCAACACGCCATCCGATGTGCGCGCGGACTGGATCGACTATGACGCCGCGGGCGTCGCGGACGCGGCCGAACTGACGGCGGTGGCGATACGGGTTCTCGGCCTAGTGGACATGGAGCGCGCGGTGATCGGTTATGGCCTCGCCAGCACGACCAATTCCAGCGTGCATCCCGAAATTGCGGGGAGAGCCGTTGCGGCGCGGGCGAAGGTCCGCGGGCGCGCGAAGACCCAATCGCTCGAAGCGTTCGTCGAATTCTTCGACCCCGACACGTATTTCGCCAACATGAGTGTCGCGGAGAACATCCTGTTCGGCACGCCGCGGCACCCGGATTTCCAGCCCGCAACGCTTGCGAACAATCCGGAGATTGTTTCCCTGCTGCAAGACGTCGGCCTGCTCGAGGACCTGCAGGAGGCGGGGGCGAAGGTGGCCGCGCTGATGGTCGAGATCTTCGCCAACGTGGCCCCGGACAGCGACCTGTTCGAGCGCTACAGCTTCATCAGCCCGGAGGACCTGCCGGAGTTCGAGGCGCTCGTTTCGAAGTTCAACAAGGGCAAGATGGCCGCAATCTCGGAGCGGGACAAGTCGCGGCTCCTCGCGCTGACATTCCGGCTTGTGATGTCCCGGCACCGGCTCGGCGTCATGGATGAAACGATGCCGCGCCGCGTCGTCGCCGCGCGCCAGGAGTTCAGCCGCCGGTTCGCCGGTCGCAACGACATCTGTGAGTTCTTCCAGCCGGATCGTTTCGCGGAGGCGCTCTCGATCCAGGACAACATCCTGTTCGGGCGTGTCGCATTCGATCAGGCGAACGCGCAGGCCCGCATCAGCGCGCTCGTGCGCGAGATCGCGACCGAGGAGGGACTGAACGACGATCTCGTGCGACTCGGACTGGAATTCGAGGTCGGCAGTGCGGGTTCGCGGCTGTCCTATTCAGAGCGCCAGCGACTCGCCATCGCGCGTGGTTTGATGAAGAATCCGGACATCTTGGTCTTCAACGAGCCGACGTCGGGACTCGATCCTGCAACCGAGGTGCGCGTGCTGCGCGCCGTTCTTGGCTGGGCGAAGGGCCGCACGGTGTTATGGACGTTGTCGCGCGCCGAGCTTGCACGGGAATTCGATCGCGTTCTCGTGTTCGCAGAAGGCCAGCTGGTGGAGGAGGGCTCGTTCGAGCAGCTCGAGCGCGGGGGCAAGGCGCTGGCGCAACTCGTCGCGTAGGCGACCGCGATTTCGCCGGACTGCCGGATCGGCAGGAAGTGCGGCCGTCGAGACTTTGGGAATCGTCCCATCCCGCTTGGTAAGGAGATAGATTCCGCCGCGTTCGTCGGTGCCGAGGCGCAGGGC
>JBKPOL010000377.1:0-5303 GCA_046733075.1 Pseudomonadota bacterium
TACGACGTGCTCGCGAGCGACAACGGCGAGGACGCGATCGTCAAGGCGCGGGAGGTCAAGCCGGACCTGATTCTCATGGACGTCGTGATGCCCGGCCTGAACGGCTTCCAGGCGACCCGGGCCATCAGTCGCGACCCGGTCACCAAGTCCATCCCCGTGATCATGTGCACGTCCAAGAGCCAGGAGACCGACAAGATCTGGGGCTTGCGCCAGGGCGCGCGGGATTACGTCGTGAAGCCGGTGGACCGCGATGAGCTACTCGCCAAGATCTCGTCGCTCGGTTAGCGCGAGCCCCACGGAAGAACCACGATGAGCCGCACAGCGAGAGTCGACCTTCGATCGTTCCAGCAGGAGCTCGCCACCCGTCTTGCGGCCAAGACCGCCGCACAGGTCGAGTCCTCGCGACTCGGCCTCGCGAGCGGCAACGAGCGGTGGCTGATCCGCCTCGCCGACGCGGGCGAAGTCATCGCCGTTCCGCCGATCGTCCCCGTTCCGCTCACCCAATCGTGGTTTCTCGGGCTCGCGAACATTCGCGGCAACCTGTACAGCGTGATCGACTTTCCGGCGTTCCTCGGGCATCCACCTGTCGTCCGCGACAACCTCGCACGTCTCATTCTCCTGAATGCCAGGAACGGCGAGCAGAACGCCGGCATCGTCGTGCAGCGCGTGCTCGGGCTGCGCAATCTCGCGCAATTGCAGCCTGCCCACGACGACACCCAGCACGCCGATTGGCACGTGCAGCGATGGCTCGATACTGACGGCACGACGTGGCAGGAAATCGACCTCGGCAAGCTTTCACACGATCCGGCATTTCTGCAAGTTGGTGCGTGACGCCGGCTCCGGTATTTCGGCGACCATGAATTCGGAGGTTCCATGGCACTGAAAATGGCAAGGCTCTTCGGCGGCGAACCGCGCGCCGCGGAGAACTCGGACTTCGACGTCCCGACCACGCAGGTGCGCATGGGGATCACTTCGCCGGAAGGCTACGACACGCCGCCGACCTTGTCGGTGATGGAGCAGTTGCGGACGGCCAGCAATGCGCCGGCCACGCGGCCGAAGCTCGGATTGATCGGCAACCTGCCGGTCGTCAAGCAATTCCAGATCCTCGGCGTGCTGACGGTCGCGTTCCTCGCGCTCGCCGCATTCATGGTGTATCTCGATAACCGCGCAGCGAACCAGCAGTCGACGCAGTCGTCCATCGCCACCGAAATGCAGATGCTGTCGCAGCGGCTGGCGCGCGGGTCGGCGCTCGCTGCCCAGGGTCAGGCGGCCGCTTTCGCGGCGATCCGCGACAGCCGCGACCGCTTCCGCGCCAACCTTGACGCGCTTGTCAACGGCGGCGCGTTCAAGGGCGCGACGCTCGATCCGACGCAGGACCCGTCGGCGCTCGAGACACTCACCGCGGTCAAGACGCGTTGGGAGCGCATCGATGGCGCGGCGAAGCGGCTCGTCGACAACGAGAAGAGCCTGACGTCGCTCGCCCGCGGTCTCGAAGCGATCAACCAGGGCAACAGTGCGCTGCTCGATCTCGCCCAGCAGGCCGCGCAGCAGATCGGACAGGGCGGCGGCAGCCTGCGCGAGGTGGACTACGCGAACCAGCTCGCGGTGCTGTCGCAGCGGATCGCGAAGAACGCGAATACGCTCGCGGCGGCCGAGGAGATCGATCCGGAAATCGCGTTCCTGCTCGGCAAGGACGACGCGACGTTTCGCGACATTCAGAGCGGTCTCGCCAAGGGCAGCGACGCCTTGCGTCTCGCGCCGGTGCGGTCGGAAGACGCGCGGACGACGCTCGGCGAGCTCGGCAAGCGCTACACGAGCTACCAGTCGGGTGTCGCCGCCATTCTCTCCAATATGAGCAACCTGGTCGTCGCCAAGCAGGCGGCACGCAGCGTCAACAACGAGGCCGAGCCGCTGCTGACCGACACGACGAAGCTCGCAGACGAATACGAGAACGGCAACCGGACGCGGCCCTGGACGCTCGCGCTCGCCGCCGCGTTCGCTGCGCTCGCGCTCGCTTGCCTTGCGCTCGTCGCGAAAGTGTTCCTCGATGATGCGCGGGTCCGTGCCCAGGATAGCGAGCACGAGAACAAGCGGAACCAGGAAGCGATCCTGCGATTGCTGAACGAAATGGGTAACCTCGCCGATGGCGACCTGACCGTGCAGGCCTCGGTGACGGAGGACGTGACGGGCGCGATCGCCGACTCGATCAACTTCACGATCGAGGAGCTGCGCACGCTGGTGCGGGGAATCAATTCGGCGACGGATCAGGTGACCAAGGCGACGCAGGAGACGCAGGCGATCTCGAACCGGCTGTTCGAGGCGTCGCAGCGCCAGAATCGCGAGATCCAGCAGGCTTCGGCGTCGGTGCTGACGATGGCGGATTCGATCAACGAGGTCGCGCAGAACGCGGCGCAATCGGCCAAGGTTGCCGAGGCGCAACTCGCAGCCGCCGCGCTTGGCGGCAGTGCCGTGCAGAACCAGATCTCCGGAATGAACGACATCCGCTCGCAGATCCAGGAAACGTCGAAGCGGATCAAGCGGCTCGGCGAATCGTCGCTCGAGATCGGCGAGATCGTCGAGCTGATTTCAGACATCACGGAGCAAACGAACGTCCTCGCGTTGAATGCCGCGATCCAGGCTGCGTCCGCCGGCGAAGCGGGGCGCGGGTTCACCGTGGTGGCCGAGGAAGTGCAGCGTCTCGCGGAACGCTCCGGCGAGGCGACGAAGCAGATCGAGGCGATCGTCAAGACGATTCAGGCCGACACGCAGGACGCGGTCGCGGCGATGGAGAAGTCGACGGTCGGCGTGGTCGAGGGCGCGAAGCTTTCGGATGCCGCGGGCCAGGCGCTGGCGGAAATCCAGCGTGTGTCGCGCGAGCTCGCCGACCTGATCGGCCGCATCTCCGCGCAGACGCAGCGCCAGTCCGCGTCGGTCACGGACGTCACGCGCGGCATGCAAGGCATCCTCCGGATCTCCGAGGAGACAACCGAAGGCACGAAGCAGACGAACGTGTCGATCGGCCAGTTGACGAAGCTCGCCGCCGAGCTGCGAAGCTCCGTCGCCGGTTTCAAGGTTTGACATCGCGGCGTCGCATACCCTTCCAGGGCACCTCAAAGTGTTGAGCGAAACGGTTAGCGAATTCGATCTCGGTCCGTTGTCCTGGGTGCAGGGCGAAATCGACGGGGCGCTGACGCGCGGCGCGCAGGTGCTCGGCGCATTCCGCGAAAACCCCGCGGACGCGGGCTCGCTCAAGCACGCGCGCTCGCATGTCCATCAGGCGGCCGGCGCAATCCAGATGGTCGGACTCGACGCAGTCGTTGCGTTCACCGATGAGATCGAGCGCCATCTCGTGCGCCTCGAGGAGTTGCCGCACGGCGACGTCGGCACCGCCGTCGATCTCGTCGATCACGCGGTCAGTCGACTGAAGGTCTTTCTCGACGAAGTGGCGAATGGAGCGCCGCCCGTCCCGCTGACGCTCTTCCACGAATACGAAGCGATGCAAAAGGCGCGCGGCGTGGAATCGTCAGCGCCCACCGATCTGTTCTATCCCGATCTCACCGTGCGCCCGCCGCGCTCGACGCCGACGGAGATCATGCCGGCCGCGCGGCTCGCTTCTCACCTGCTGAAGGAGCGTCGCCAGTATCAGCGCGGACTGCTCGATTGGCTGCGCGGATCGGACGCCGGCGCAGGCGCAATGCGCGAGGCGATCTCGTCGATCGAGGACGTCACGTCGCAGTCGAGCCTTCGCGCGTTCTGGTGGACCGCCGGTGCGTTGCTCGAAGCGCTCGAGCGGGGCGCTCTCGAGCGCAGCTTCGGCGCGAAGCAGCTCGTTGCTCGCATCGACATGCAGATCCGGCGCGTCACTGAAGGCAGCGCGAAGGTCGCCGATCGGTTGCGCCGCGAAGTGCTCTATTTCATCGCGACCGCCGAACCGGGTTCACCGCGCGTGGAGGCGGTACAGCGCGCGTACCGCCTCGGCGCCCTGATGCCGACGGCGGAGGCGCTCGACGCCGACGTCGTGCGTCTGCAGCCGTTGCTGCGCGAAGCACGCGACCAGGTTGCGAACGCCAAGGACGCGTGGCTCAAGGCCGCGTCCGGTCGCACGGACACGCTGCCGAAGCTTGCGCAGCTCCTCGCGTCGGCGAATGCCAAGGCCGCCGAGATCAAGCATCCGCCGATCTCGCGCCTGATGTCCGCGCTGGTCGAGCAACTTTCGAAGATGCCGCCGGAAGGCGTGTCGGAGCCGCTCGCGATGGAGTTCGCGACCGCGCTCCTGCTCGCCGAAAGCGCGTTCGAGAATTTCAACAACCTGTCGCCCGAATTCGCGCCCCAGGTCGATGCGATGCTGGCGCGGCTCGATGCCGCGCGTGCGGGTCGCACCGCGACCGCGGCAGCCCCGGTGCTGGATGAGATGTCGCGTCGCGCGCAGGAGCGCGTGCTTTTGTCGCAGGTCATGCGCGAGGTGCTCGCGAACCTGCGGCACATGGAGCAGGTGCTCGATGCGTTCTTCCGCGATCACACACGGCGCTTCGAGCTCGCGGCGCTTGCGAAGGACGGTCAGCAGATTCGCGGCGCGCTCCGCATGCTCGAGCTCGATACGGCGGATCGCCTGCTCGCGCTATGCCAGACACAGATCGAGGCATACGCGAACCCCGACACCGTCGTTGACGAAGAGGGCCTCGAGCTGCTCGCGGAGTCGCTGTCGGGCCTTGGCTTCTACATCGATGCAGTGCTGCATCAGCGCCCGGATCGCGATCGCATCATTGCGCCGCTCATCGCGAAACGCCTTGGCGAGGCGCCCCAGCCGGTGGTCGCTCCGCCACAATCCGTCGAGGACTCGGTTGCGGAACTGCGCGCAGCGCTGCCGCGTCTGCTCGCCGACGTTCGCAATGCACCGAGCGACGCCGAGGCGCGCGCCGAGCTTCGCGGCAAGCTCGCGAACCTGCGGGACGATGCCGACCTGATCGGCGACAGCGAGCTTGTCGCGCAAGCGAACGCGGCCGTAAAGGAGATCGATACTGGCGGCGCGAGTGCGGCACTTGCAGCGAGTGTCGATCTGATCGTCGAGACGGGCGCGGCACCTGCGCCCGAGATCTCGGCCGAAACGCAACGGCTGCTCGATACCGATGCAAGCAAGCTCGACGCCGAGCTGCTCGACATCTACCTGACCGAAGCGACCGAGGTGCTGGACACGATCGACGCGCACCGGGAGGTGCTCGCGCGGAACCCCGGCGATCGCGAGGCGCTGGCGGTGGTGCGCCGGCAGTTCCATACGCTGAAGGGCAGCGGCCGCATGGTGGGCC
>JBKPOL010000378.1:0-3515 GCA_046733075.1 Pseudomonadota bacterium
ATCCGAGCCTTCGTGCCGCTTCCTCGCATTCCGCGCGCCGTTCGTTGTAGCGCGACGATGCGAGCGTGCGCGCGATGCCCGAGTCGATGACGAGAATTTCGCTTGCGCGAGGCAGCGGGAGAAGCCGCCGCGCGAGCGACCGTGTATCGAGGAACAGCATGGCGCCACCGTCGAGCAGGCTGCAGGCCATCTGGTCGAGGATTCCGCAACGCACGCCGGCGAATGCGGTTTCGGCACGATGGGCGAGCTGCGCTATGCCGATGTCGTCGAGATCGAGCTCAAGGAGCGCCCGCATGGCACGAAGCGTCGCGACCTCGAGCGCTGCGCTCGACGAGAGCCCGACGCCGATCGGCACGTCGGAATCGACGTGAATGTCGACGTGGGGAATCGAAAACCCGGCGTCGGCAAGGACGCGGAGGCAACCATGGACATAGCGCGCGAACATCTGTGTCGGCGCGACGCCGAGGGTGAAGCGCTCGCTGCGATCGAGGTTCGCGGAGTACACGCAAGAAGAGGCATCGTCATTGCGGCGCACCGCAACCCGCGTGCGTTGCGGGATCGACGTCGGCAGTACGAAGCCTTCGCTGTAGTCCGTGTGCTCGCCCAGCAGATTGACGCGCCCGGGTGCCTCTCCGCATGCCTCCGGGTGGCCTTCGAACACCTCGCGAAAAGACTTCATTCCAGAACGACCTTCACGCTCTGGAGTTCGCGCGCCTTATCCTCGGGCAGGACGTCCATCGCAAAGAGTCCGCCGGCGATCTCGGTCCCGGCCAAATACTTGAGCTTGGTCGGGGTACGGTAGGGCGGGTAGAGCTCCGCGTGCAAGTGCGCTTCCGGATGAGGACGTCCATCGGTTGGCGCCTGGTACCAGGCCATCAGGTAAGGAAAAGGACGCTGCCAGAGTCCTTCGTACTTGAGGAGCACTGTCTTGAGCGCCCGCGCCAGATCGGACGACTGCGCCGCAGTGAGATCGGGAAAGGCAGCCACCGGTTCAGTCGGCGCCACCCACACTTCATAGGGATAGCGGGCGCACACCGGCACGAACGCCACCGCATGATCACCGGCATACAGCATGCGCTTGCCGCTGGCGATTTCATCGCGCACCAGGTCCTGGAGGACGCCCCGGCGATGCGATGCGTAATACTCGAGCGCGACCTGCTGCATGCGTGCCGGCACCGGTGGAACGATTGGATACGCATAGATCTGCCCGTGCGGGTGATGCAGCGTGACGCCCACTTCGGCGCCGCGATTTTCGAAGGGGAGCACGTAGGCAATGCTGTCCGCCTCGCCGAGGCGCTTCGTGCGATCGCCCCACACGCCGAGCAGCAATTCGATGTGGTCGAGGGGAAGCGAAGCAAGCGAGCCCGCCGAATCCTGCGAAAACACGACCACCTCGCATTTGCCGCTCGCTGGCCGCGTGGGTACGTAGAGCGACGGTGCGTCGCGAGCAGCGAGGTCGAACGCCGGAAAGCGATTGTCGAACACCGCGACGTCCCAGTCGCCCGCAGGAAGCTCCGTCTGGGTGCCATCGTCCCGCGTGACGGCGAACGGGTTGTACTCCGGCGGAGGCAGGAACGTACGATCCTGGCGATGCGCGGCATACGTGACCCACTCGTCCCGCAGCGGATGAAAGCGCAGGTGCGGTGTCTCCGTCAGACGGACCTCGAACGGACTGGGGGCGCGCATGGCCGCCGACATCGCTCGTCGACTGTATAGCGTGAGCTCCCGGCCATCGGGCTTCACGAGTGCGAGAGTATGCATGTGCATCAGCGGTTATCACGCCGCTCCGGCGATGTACGTGCGCGAGTGCCGCGTCGCCTTCGCTATTTCCTCGAGCGGAATCTTCGGCGTGCGATCCGCGTAGAGCAGGCCGTTGATCTCCTGGAACGTGTCTGCGAACTGTGTGTAGCAAAAACCGCTCAGCAATGGCGCGTCGACGACCGCCATCACGAGGTTACGGTAGCGCAGCCAGAAGTCCTCGGCGCTCCGCGCACTCGAATAGCCCCATGCATCCTTCTTCTGCTCGTCCAACCCGGGCACCTGACGCACGCGCTCGCTGAATGCGATGCCGCCGAACTCCGTCAGCATGATCGGCTGGCCGCGATGCGGATAGCCATCGAGCGTGAGGACGCGACCGCCGGGGCGACGCCGATCGAAGAGCTGCACCGGATCGATGTCGCGACCGTAGCGCTGGTGAATGTGCTCGGGCGTCGGGTCGTAATCGTGGATCCCGATGATGTCCGTCGCGCTGCTCTCCCATCCGTCGTTCCCAAGCACGGGCCGCGTCGAATCGAGGGTCTTCGTCAGGTGGTAGAGACCCTCGACCGCGTGGCGGTGCTGGCGCAGCGTGGGCAACTCCGGCACGCCCCAGGATTCGTTGTACGGCACCCACACGACGACGCACGGATGGCTCGAGTCGCGCTCGATCGCCTCCATCCACTCGCGAACCGTCCGTCCGATCGCGCCATCGGTGAAGCGATAGGCGGACGGCATCTCCTCCCACACGAGGAGCCCGAGCTTGTCCGCCCAATACAGGTAGCGCGGATCTTCGATCTTCTGGTGCTTGCGCACGCCGTTGAAGCCCATCGCCTTGGCGAGCTGCACATCCCGACGGAGCGCTTCGTCGCTCGGTGCAGCGAGCAGCGTGTCGGGCCAGTACCCCTGGTCGAGGACGAGACGCAGTACATAGGGCCGGCCGTTCAGCATGAACCGGTCGCGGGATATCGTCACCGTCCGCAATGCCGTGTACGAGCGGACCTCGTCGATCACGCGGTCCCCGCCCATGAGCCGGATTTCAGCGTCGAGCAGCGTGGGTCGCTCGGGACTCCATAGAAGTTCGTTGCGGTAGTCATCGATGCCCGGATCGGACAGGATGATCCTGCGGTCGACTTCGTTGCTCGCGACGCGGTACACGTCGTGCACCAGCAGGCGCGTCCCGATGAACAGCTTGACCTCGAGCGCGAGATTGTCAATGAGCGTGCCTGCGACGCGCGCTTCGAACGTCAGTGCGAAGCCTTCGACGTGCGGAGTCCAGCGGAGCTTCTCGATGTACGTCTGCGGCACGCGCTCGAGCCAGACCGTCTGCCAGATGCCGCTCGTGCGCGGATACCAGATCGCGTGCGGCTCGAGTTGCCAGTCCTGCTTGCCGCGCGGCTTCGCGAGGTCGTGCGGATCGTCTTCCGCAAGCACGCTGACGGTCTGTCGACCGGTCGCGTTCAATGCCGCCGTGATGTCGGCACGAAACGGTGTGTGACCGCCTTCATGGCTCGTGATGTAGTGCCCGTTGACCCACACCTTCGCGACATAATCGACTGCGCCGAAGTGAAGGATGACGCGCTGCCCATTGGAAGGCAGCTCGAAGTCGCGCTCATACCAGCACGCCGGATGAAACGCCGTGTCGGCAAGGCCGCTTGCGACCGACTCGGGGGGAAAAGGTACGCGAATGGCAAGCGGCCAACTCGCGATCTGGGAAGGATGAGCGTACCGCCTGTCTCTTATACACATCTCCGAGCCCA
>JBKPOL010000379.1:0-10587 GCA_046733075.1 Pseudomonadota bacterium
CGCTCCACGACGATAATCGCCGAGGTTCAAATTCCGCCAGGCGGGGCGAGCGGGGTGATCCTTGCCCAAGGCGGTCGCTTCGGCGGCTGGAGCTTGTACGTCAAGGACGGCAGACCTACGTACACGTACAACTGGATTGGCCTGGAACGTTACACCGTGTCCGGTCCGGAGCCGCTTGCGCCGGGCAAGGCGATCATCAACCTCGATTTCGTCTACGACGGTGGGGGCGCCGGCAAGGGTGGCGTGGCTTCGCTCTCCGTCGATGGCAAAAAGGTAGCGGAAGGCCGTATCGCGAAGACTATCCCATACGTCATCTCGCCCGACGAAGGCGCAGACGTAGGGGAGGACGACGATTCGCCCGTCTCCGAGGATTACGTCGCGGGGATCAAGAGTCGCTTCACCGGCACGATAGATAGAGTGACTGTGAACGTCAAATAGCGCAGACGACGCGAATAGAGCCAACACGCGGCCGAGCGCGGGAACCCGCGAAGGCGATAAAGCGGTTGCTTGACGGCCCTCTCGCGTTTGCGTCGGGTCGTAAGCGGTTGGTGACTCACCCTGGCACGGGCACGCGTAGCGAGCCCGCCGTCTCTTCCACGATCCCGCGCTGTGCGTGGCTGCCACCGATTCGCGGCAGCTCCGCGCGACACGCGTCGAACTCCTTAAGTGCCTTTGGCTTGTCGCCGTCGAGCAGTGCCTTCAGTCCGACCACCCAGTGCCGCACCACCGTGGCGCCCTCATGACCAGCTCGCGCCAACGACTCAAGGCGGCGTTCGCAGTCCTCGAGCTGGCCGCGCTCGCGGTATGCAGCGGCGAGCATGGCGAGATGCAGTTCCCCGAACGCGTTCGATCCCTTGGAAAAGAAAACGCGCGCGTGCTCGCGGGCGGCACTCCAGGCCGAGCTACGAATTCCCCGTAGTCCCAGGCGCCAGAGCAGAGAGACAATGTCCGCCAATCCCATGAACGGAGTGCCGCGCGGAAGGTAATCAAGGATCGGCCCCAGCAGTCGCGCGAGTGCGAGGTCGTCGCGCCCAAGCGCGAGTTCAGCAAGAGCCCAGTGCCACTGCAGGTGGCCCCACATGAGCGCCTGTTCCGGATACGAAGGCATCCAGGCGGCGAGGAACGTTTGCGCGGACGCGGGATCTCCCTTCTCGTAGTATCCATGCATCACCATGTGCGCGTTGTGTCCGTTCGCTGGACGCTGCGCGATGGCCTCGAGCACCATCGTCAGTCCCTCGTCGACGGCGCCACACTCGATGCGGCACCAGCCCCGATGCGCCAGCAGCCAGGGGAAACGACTGGGAAAGTGCGGAGCGATACGTTCGACGAATGCGAGCCGCGCGGAATCGTGGTCCGCACGCCCGCTGAACGCGAAAAGTCCGTACGCCCCGACCGCGGGCGCAATGGCCACTATGTCGGTGGGGTACCGGTTCGCGTGGACTTCGACGGCGGATAGCGCGTCGCGAATCCGCGCTTCAATGATGGCGCCGAGCAGGGCGACATGGTCACGCTCGCGATGGCTCGCGCCCTCGATGCAATCGCGCGCGCGAGAAAGGCACTCCCGGGCTTCGTCGCCATGGCCATACATCGCATGAAACAAACCACGCAGGACGTGTGCCAATGCGAATGCTGGATCGTGCGCCAGCGCTTCCTCCGTAGCCTCCAGCACGCCGGGAAAGGCATGCAAATAACGGTCGACCGCGTGGTCATAGGCCCGCACCGCCGCCATCGAGGAGCAATGAACGATGTTCCCGAACGCGTCGTGCATGACGGGATAGCTACTGCCCCGGAATTGAATGCAGCAACTCAGGCTCGAAGAGTCGGCTCGCAATGACCGCCATGATAATCGGCGTGAAACGATCACGGCGGCATAAATCAGCAGACCGGTACTGCCAAGCCCCGTGCCACTTTGCGTCGACAGCGACCGTCAGCGCAGCATGAACGACATTGCCGAGAGGCTGTTCAGCACGCGTACGGCGTGACGCATCGTCGGCGACGTCCATTCGATCGTCAAGCCATCTACGCGTTTCACGATCGGCAGCAACGCAAACAGGTCCGCGAGGCCGGCGTTCGTCGCTTCCAGCCTGAGCGCGTATGGCGCCTGCGAAGGCTTCAGCTTCAATAGACGCGCCGCTGCGACCGCTTCACGAGCGCCTGCGCGAATCTTCGCGCAGGCGGCCTCGGGTGAAAGAGTCGTCGCCACCCGGCTCCCGTGCGCGCGCTTCGTGGTGACGGCGACCGCGCCTGGGTACAGCGGGGACGTTTCGGCCACGAATACGTCGTCGCCGCTCAGAAAGGCTATCGGAACGGCGAACTCGGCGGCGACCGCTCCATAAAGCGCCGCTTCACCGGCCTCGACGCCGTTCACTGAAACGCGCGCGAACGCAAAGCTGCTGATCGTGTGCGCGAGCACGCCTCGCGTCCCTGCCTTGGCATGCCAGCCGACCAGAAAGACCGCAGTGCAGTCCTGATCGATGCCGGCCATCATGCCGAGATCCCGCGGCTTGCCGAGAAGTACTTCGGCGCGCGCGTCGACGTCGTCGACAACCAAGTTGCGAAACTCGCCGTGCGAGTCGTTGACGACGACGGAGGTCGCGCCACCGTCGAATGCGCCGGCGATCGCCGCGTCGGCTTCGGCCGTCATCTGGCGGCGCGCGCGTTCGTATTCTGCATTGCCCGGCCGCGTCTGGTCCGGATGAACGACACCGGCGATGCCCTCGATGTCGACGGAGATGAGGATCTTGGCCGGAGGCGCCTCCGCCATCACGCGCTCGGCAACAGGCGACGCCAGTCAGGCAGCCGATCGCGAATTGCCTGTCTTTCGTGACCCGCGTAACCGCGTACGGTCTCAGCGGCGAACAGACCATTTATGATCGCTTGTTCCGTCGCTTCTGTCGTGGCATCGAAAAGCGGGTCGAGTGCGCTGTCGTTCATCACGTCGCTGGACGTGTGCGCAGTACCGTCGAGCGCGTAGCTCGGTCTCGACGCGAAGGCAATCGCAATGTCGCCGCTGCCGTGCCCGAAGCTCGAGCCCGTTCGTGCAATCCCGGCACTCGCGCGCGTGGCGAGGCGGCGCAATTGCCGATGGTCCAGTGAAGCATCTGTCGCAAGCACGACGATGATGGAACCACGATCGCGTGGCGTCGCTTCCTCCGCGACGCCTGCGAGCGCTCGACCTACAGGTACGCCGCAAAGGATCAATTGCGGTAGCCGACCGAAGTTCGCAAGAACCAGAACGCCGATCGAGAGCGGCTGCGGACCGATTCGCACCACGCGCGATGCCGATCCGATCCCACCTTTCAGGCCGAAACACGACATTCCGCGGCCGGCGCCTGCCGCGCCCTGGACAAAGGTGACGGAAGCGCTTTTCATCGCCAGACCGTAATGCTCCTCAGTCACGGCAAACGTCTGGAGATCATTCAGCCAGCCATCGTTGCATTCGGCAACCACCGGATTCAGTGTAGGTGCGGTGCGACCGATCCACGGATCCCGCGCAACGGCATCGCGGACCATCGCGGTATACATTGTCCCCACGGCGAATGTGTTGGTGAGCGTGATCGGCGACTCGAGTACACCGAGCTCGTTCAACTGCATAAGCCCGGTCGTCTTGCCGAAGCCATTGATGACGACTGCTGCGGCGGGCACCGGGTATCGGCGCGCGTCGCCGGTGTGCGGGCGCACGACCGTCACGCCGGTCTGGATCGGTCCGTCGGCGATCGTGTGGTGTCCAACGGTGACGCCGCCGACATCGGTGACGGAATCGCGAGCGCCGGAAGGCAGCACGCCGACGCGGGGTGCGTCGATCATCGTTTCATCGCCTCGGCCTCCTTGGACCGTTTACGGTTTGCCCCATACGGCGCGTCGGCTTCGCAGCTCATCGCGCGGCGTCGCGCCCTTCGGGCCTTCGCTCGCCGCGCTCGCGCGCCGCGCTCATCGCCTCTCGATCTTTGGATCCAGCGCATCGCGCAATCCGTCACCGAGCAGATTGAACGCGAGCACGGTTACGAAAATGGCAAGGGCCGGGAAGATCGCTTCGTGCGGCGCGGTCAGCATGTCGGAGCGCGCGGCGTCGAGCATCGCACCCCATTCCGGTGTTGGCGGCTGCGCCCCCATGCCGAGAAACGACAGGCTGGCCGCGGTGATGATGGACGTGCCGATCCTCAGCGAGAAATAGACGATGACCGCGGCGATCGTCCCTGGAAAGATGTGCCGAAAAACGATCGTGCGATCGGAGGCGCCGAGGCTTCTCGCCGCTTCGATGAAGGTCAGATGCTTGAGCGCCAGCGTGTTGCCGCGCACCAGCCGCGCAAACGTGGGAATGCTGAACACGGCGACCGCGACGATCACGTTGGCCATCCCGCCGCCGAGAATCGCGACGATGCCGATCGCGAGGAGAATGCCCGGAAAGGCGAAGAGCACGTCGCAGATCCGCATGATCACGCGATCCCACCAGCCCTCGCGATAGCCTGCGATGAGTCCAAGCAGCGTACCGATGATCGCGCCCACGGTCACCGAAAGAAAGCCGGCTGCAAGCGATATGCGCGCGCCCATCAGGATGCGACTGTAGATGTCGCGGCCGAGAGCATCGACACCGAACCAGTGCCGGGCCGAGGGGCGCGCGTTGAGCTGGTCATAGTCGAAGAACGTTTCGGCATCGAACGGAACGATCCACGGCGCGACGATAGCGAGCACGACGAGCACGATGACGAACGCGCCGGCGACCATTGCGACCCGTTGGCGCTTGAACTTCCGCCAGAACTCCGACCACGGAGTGCGCACGCGCTCATCGGTAATCAGCGGCTGCGCCGTTGGCACTACGGGGAGCGGTTCGTCACCCATCAGCGATAGCGAATCGTCGGATTGATGAGGCCGTAGAGCACGTCGACGATCAGGTTGATCAGGATGAACTCGAGCGAGAACAACAGCACGAGCGCCTGGATTACCGGATAGTCGCGCATGTCCACGGCGTCGACGAGCAACCGTCCAAGCCCGGGCCAGTTGAATACTTTCTCGACGACGATGGAGCCGCCGAGCAGAAAGCCGAACTGCAGCCCCATCATCGTGACGACCGGGATCAGCGCGTTGCGCAGTCCGTGCTTGACGACGACGCGCCGCTCGTCGAGACCCTTGGCGCGCGCCGTGCGGATGAAATCCTCCCCGAGGATATCGACGAACGACGAGCGTGTGAAACGGGCCATGATCGCCGCGACGGCGGCGCCGAGGGTGATCGATGGAAGGATGTAGTGTCGCCAGGTATCGTCGCCGACTGTCGGCAGCCAGTTGAGCTGAACGGAAAAGAATTGCATCAGCACCATGCCGAGCGCGAACGCCGGAAACGAAATGCCGGACACGGCGAGCGTCATGCCGAGCCGGTCGGGCCACCGGTTACGCCAGACGGCGGAAAGGATGCCGATGGTCATGCCGATCAACACCGACCAGACCATGCTCCATACGGTCAGCCAGAAAGTCGGCATGAAACGCTCGCCGATTTCGCTCGATACGGGCCGCTTGGTCCGGATCGATCTGCCGAAATCCCAATGCAGCACGCCGTTCACGAAGCGCACGAACTGCTGCGGCAGTGGACGATCGAGACCGAGATCCTTGCGGACGAGCTCCACGGTGGCGGGGTTCGCATCGGGACCCGCAGCCAGACGGGCGGGATCGCCGGGCAGAATATGAACGAACAGGAAGACCAGCAAGCCGACGAGGAGCAGCGTCGGCAGCAATCCCAACAGGCGCTTGGCGATGTACTGGGTCATCCGCGCAACCTTTCGGGTGCGGTGCGGACTCGATCCGGCGCGAGTCCAGAGACGGCATCGCCGCCTTGGGGAGACCCCGCGGCGGCGATGCGGTGAACGCTATTCAAGGTCGGGCGCCATGCCGGCTGTCGCCGTTGCTCCGACGCTCTCTCGGCCCCTGATTACTTCAAGTCGATTTCGGTGAAGTTGAACGACGCGTCCGGAATCACGTACACACCGGTCAGCTTCTTGTTGTTCGCGGAGAGAAGCTTCTCGACGACGAGCGGCGCCCACGGCGCATCGTTCCAGATCGTTTGTTGTGCATCCTTGTAGAGCGATGCCTTCTGCCCCGAATCCGTCGTGAGCTGCGCGTTCTTGATGTCGGTGTCGACCTTGTCATTCTTGTAGTACGCGGTGTTGAAGAGCTTCGGCGGCCAGGAGTCGCCGGCAAGAAGCGGCCGCAGCGCCCAGTCGGCTTCACCCGTCGACGTCGACCAGCCCACGTAGTACAAGCGCACGGGCGCCGAATTCGGATCCTGCCAGCTCTCGACCTTTTCGACGCGCTGGCCGGCTTCGAGCAGCGTGATCTTCGTGCGAATGCCGATTTGCTGAAGTTGTTGCTGCAGGAATTGCGTGACCTTCTGCGCGGTCGTGTGGTTGTAAGCCGACCACAGCTCCGTTTCGAAGCCGTTCGGGTAACCGGCCTCGGTCAGGAGCTGCTTCGCCTTCGCCACGTCGTAGGGCCACGGGCCGATCTTCACCGCATATTCGACACCCTGCGGTGCCACGCCTTCGGCGGGCGTCGCATAGCCATTGAACGCCACTTTCGCGAGCGCGTCCTTGTTGATCGCGTACGCGATCGCCTGACGCACCTTCGGGTTGTCGAACGGTTTCTGCTGCGTGTTCATCGACAGGTACCGGAGAACGATCGACGGTGCCGCGACGACTTCGAGATCGGGCTTCGCTTTCAGCACTTCCGCGACCTCGTAGGGGACCGGGAACGTGAAGTGCGCCTCGCCCGTCTGCATGAGCGCAGCGCGAGAGTTGTTGTCCACGACGGGCTTCCACGTGATCGAGTCGACCTTCGGATATCCCTGTCGCCAGTACCCGTCGAATTTCGCGACCTTCAGGTAATCGGTCGATTTCCATTCGACGAACTTGAACGGTCCCGTGCCGACCGGATGGAACGCGATTTCCTTGTTGCCATACTGCTTGAGCGCAGCCGGGCTGATCATCACCGTCGACGGATGCGCGAGTTGCGCGATGAACGGCGAGAACGCCGTCTTCAGCGTGATTCGCGCGGTGTAATCATCGACAACCTCCGTTTTCGCGATGTTGTTGTTGTAGAGGCCGTAGCGCTTCAGCTTGTTTTCCGGGTTCGTCACGCGATCGAGGTTTACCTTGACCGCATCGGCCTTGAAGTCCGTTCCGTCGTGGAACTTGACCCCCTTGCGCAGCTTGATCGTGTAGACGAGGCCGTCCTTGCTGACCTCGTAGCTCTCGGCGAGGACCGGAATCATCTTCATGTTCTTGTCGAAGCCGTAGAGCCCTTCGTAGAACGACTTTGCCATCGCCTGCGACAACGTGTCGTTGGCGTCGTAGGGATCGGTCGTCGTGAATGTCGATGCGACGGCGAACACGACGTCCTTGGCGGCGAATGCCGGCGCGGCGGCGAAGACCGCCGCGACCGCCGTTGCGAGTATTCGATACAGCATCTTCATGGAGCCTCCTTTGTGATACGGGCGAGCGCGTCGTCGCCTTCGTTCAATACTGGCCGCCGACGCGGTGCGTGGCGACGAAGTGCCCGGGCGCGACTTCCGCCAGCGGCGCGACCTGCGGCTCGTCGCCGACAGCGCGTAGCGGACTCGGGATCTCTTCGGATGATAGCGCTCTTTCGCGTCGACGCCGGGCGGGATCTGCAACCGGCACGGCCGCCATCAACTTGCGGGTGTAGGGGTGCCGCGGATTCTCGAAGATGGCCCGGCGCGGCCCGATTTCGACGATCTGCCCAAGGAACATCACCGCGACCCGGTGGCTGACGCGCTCGACGACCGCCATGTCGTGCGATATGAACAGATACGACACACCGAATTCCGATTGCAGGTCGAGCAGGAGGTTCACGATCTGCGCCTGGATCGACACGTCTAGCGCGGAAACGGCCTCGTCCGCGACAATGATGCGGGGGTTCAGTGCGAGCGCGCGCGCAATGGCAATCCGCTGACGTTGTCCTCCTGAGAACTCGTGCGGATACCGACGCGCGAAATCCGCGGCAAGCCCGACGTGCTCGAGCAGCCATGCGACGCGATGCTCCGCCTCACGGCCGCCGGCGACACCGTGCACATACAACGGCTCGGCGATCGAAAAGCCGACAGTGAGACGCGGGTCGAGCGACGCGAAGGGGTCCTGGAAGATCATCTGGATATCACGTCGGACCGGACGCAGCGCGTCGGCGGGCAACTTGGCGATGTCTCGACCTTGGAATTCGATGCTTCCCGCCGTGATGTCCACGAGCCGCAGCAGTGAGCGACCCGTGGTCGATTTCCCGCATCCGGATTCGCCGACGAGCGCGAGCGTTTCGCCGGCCTTGAGATCGAAGCTCACTTGCTCGACCGCATGCACGCGCCTGCGAACGCGGCCCAGGAATCCGGCTTTGACGTCGAAGCGGGTCGTCAGCTTGCACACGCGCAGCAGCGGCTGGCCGCTCACCGGATCAGTGCGAGGTGCAACCGGCGCGATTGCGCCTTCGCTTTTCTCGGGCGGTGCGCCGCGATCGCTGGACGATGTATCGGCGGGGCCGGCCATCACGAGCGTGAACTTTCGCGGCGCGTCCTCATTGGACAGCGCGCCGAGCCGTGGAACTGCAGCGAGCAGCGCGCGCGTGTAGGGATGAGTCGGCGATTTGAATATCGCTTCCGCGATCCCTTCCTCCACCTTCTCGCCGCGATACATGACGACGACGCGATCGGCGACTTCCGCGACGACGCCCATGTCGTGGGTGATGAACATCACCGCCATGTGCATCTCGTCCTGCAGCAGCCGGATCAGCGTGAGGATTTGCGCCTGTATGGTCACATCCAGTGCCGTCGTCGGCTCGTCGGCGATCAGCAGGGCAGGACGACACGACAAGGCCATGGCGATCATCACCCGCTGGCGCATGCCCCCGGACAACTGGTGGGGGTAGCGATCGAGGACCGAACGCGCTTCCGGGATGCGCACTTGCTCGAGCATGCGCAGCGCTTCCGCGCGGGCAGCGGAGTGACTCTTGTGCTGATGAAGCTGAATCGACTCGGCGATCTGTTCGCCGACCTGGAACACCGGGTTCAGCGAGGTCATCGGCTCCTGGAAGATCATCGCGATCTCGGCGCCGCGAATGGTACGGAGCGTGCCCGCGTCCACCGTGACGAGATCGACGCTGGTTCCGCTGGGTCGGGCGAATCGCAGGCTTCCCGAGACGATGCGACCTCCGCCGTGTTCGACGAGGCGCATGATCGACAGCGCGGTGACCGACTTGCCCGAGCCCGATTCCCCGACCACGGCGACCGTCTCGCCGCGGCCGATTTGCAGCGACACGTTGCGGACGGCGGCAACGACGCGGTCCGTCGTCGCGAACTCTACCGAAAGCCCCTCGACAGCGAGGACGATTGCAGACGCGGGAGCGGAGGAGGCGGGCATGGGGCTGCAGGGCTGGGACGGGTAATTATCGCGAAACCTACCGCGCTCCCATATTTTCGTTCATCCACGCCGCTTTCCATCGAAGACAAACGGCGCTATCAGGTGTATACGGCTTGATGATGAGCGCTATCTCGGCGCGCTCGTTTGGCTTCGACGCGCGAGGTCGAGCGTTCCAATGAGAGACGACGACACGTACCATTCCGGCAAGCGCTGGATAATAGTCGCTTGCGCCTTGTTGTCGCTGTCAGCCGGCATCGGTGCACAGCCCGCCAGACCGAGCCGCATCGGGTGGCTCGGCGCAGGTGATTCGGCCAGCGCGGCCGACGCGATCGGTGATCTGCGCCAAGGCCTGCGCGACCTGAAATACGTCGACGGACCGAACTTCTCGGTCGAGTACCGACACGCCGGCGGCAGCGTTGGTCGTCTGGCCGACCTCGCTGCTGAACTGGTGCGCATCCGTGTCGACGTCATCGTCACCGTCGGGGAGTCCGCGGCATTCGCAGCTAAGCGAGCCACCACCACCATTCCAATCATCGCAACGGAACTTGGGCAGGATCCGGTCCAGGCCGGACTGGTGACGAGCCTCAGCCGTCCGGGCGGCAATGTGACCGGTCTGGCGAGCCAGAGCGATGAGCTCTGGGAGAAGCGGTTGGGATTGTTGAAGGAAATCGCGCCGCGCCTGTCGCGCGTGACCGTCATCGCTAACCCGGCGAACCCGGGCAACGTTTCGTGCATCGAAGAGATTCGAGCTACGGCGCAAAAAATGCGGCTGGAACTCAGCTATCTGGAAGCGACTGAGGGAGCCGCGCTCGAGCGCATGCTCGGTTCGGTAGCAAAGAACTCTACCGATGCCGTTGCGGTTTGCTGGGACGGGGTAACGTTGACGAACTCGCGAGCGATCGCCGATTTCGCGATGAAGCAGCGGGTCCCGGCCGTTGCGCCGCTGCGCGAATATGTAAAGGCGGGCGCACTGATCTCCTTTGGAACGAGCTTGCCAGCGCAACGAAGGCGCGCCGCGTACTACGTGGACAGAATCCTGAAAGGGACGAAGCCGATGGATCTGCCCGTCGAGCGGCCCACGCTTTTCGAGTTGGTTGTCAACGCAAAAACGGCGACAGCGCTCGGCTTCGCGTTGCCGCCGGCGCTTGTCTTGCTGGCCGATGAGATCGTCCAATAG
>JBKPOL010000380.1:0-6314 GCA_046733075.1 Pseudomonadota bacterium
GCACTCGTCATTGCGTTCGCGATCGCCCTTCCGGTGGGCATCGCGGCGGCGCGCAGCGATCGCATCTACGCTGCTGCAATCACCATCTCCGGTCTCCTCTACACGATACCGACACTCGCCTTTCTCGCGCTGCTGATTCCCATCGTGGGACTGGGGCGCACGAACGCGATCATCGCGATGGTCGCGTTCTCGCTCGTCGTGCTCATCCGCAACGTCGCCACCGGCATCCGCGGCGTGTCGCCCGAGGTTGTCGACTCAGCGCGCGGGATGGGCATGGATGCGCGACGCGTTCTTCTGCGCGTCGAGCTGCCGCTCGCGGCGCCGGTGATCGTCGCGGGACTGCGCGTTGCCGCCGTCACCGTCATCAGCGTAACGGTCGCCGCTGCGTATGTGAATGCGGGCGGGCTCGGCACGCTCATCTTCAACGGGATCGCCGGCGATCATGCGCCGAAAATCTGGTCCGGAGCGCTCACCGCCTGCGCATTGGCGATTACCGTCGATGGCACCCTTGCGCTGCTCGAGCGACATTTGTCGCAAACGCGAGCAGGCTGACCGATGACGATGCTCGGCGAGGCCTGGAGCTACCTGCTCGCCCATCTACCGCAGTTCACCACGGCGCTCGGCGTCCACGTCGCGCTCTCCGCGGCAGCGCTCGCGATCGGCGCGGCAATCGCCATTCCCGCTGGAATCTATGCAGCCCATCGTCCGCGTGCAGCGTTCGCGACAATCAACGTCGCCAACATCGGCCGGACGCTGCCGTCGCTTGCCGTCCTCGCGCTCGTGATGCCGCTGCTCGGCACCGGCTTTGCTCCGAGCCTGTTTGCGCTTTCGCTGCTCGCGCTGCCGCCGATCGTGCTGAATGCGATCGCAGGTATCCGAGGCATCGATCCGGAGGTCGTCGATGCCGCACGCGGAATGGGAATGACGCAAGGTGCGATCCTGCGCCGGATCGAGTGGCCGCTTGCGCTGCCCGTCATCTTCGCCGGTCTGCGTACCGCCGCCATCCAGGTGATCTCGGGCGCGGTGCTCGCCGCGTTCATTGGCGGCGGCGGGCTCGGCGACTTCATTACGGCGGGAATCGCGATGATGGCGGTGCCGCAACTGCTCGTCGGCGCGATTCCCGTCACGCTGCTTGCGATTGGCGCCGACTTCGCATTCGGCATGTTGCAGCGGCGGATCACCCCCGCCGGTGTGCGCGAAGCATGATGCGCACGAAGGATCGCGGACGCGCGGCATGATCGAAATCGAGCACCTGACCAAGCGTTTTTCGGAAGCGGCGGCGCCCGCAGTCGATGACCTCTCGCTCGCGATCGGCACCGGCGAGATCTGCGTGCTGATCGGACCTTCGGGCTGCGGCAAGACGACGACCATGCGGATGATCAACCGGATGATCGAGCCCGACAGCGGGCGGATCCGCATTGCCGGCCGCGATGTCACGCACGTCGACGCCGTCGAGCTGCGGCGCTCCGTCGGTTATGTCATCCAGCAGGTGGGCCTGTTTCCGCACATGACGATTGCAGACAACGTCGCGACGGTGCCCAAGCTGCTCAACTGGGACGCGCCGCGCATCGCGCGTCGTGTCGACGAGCTGCTGGCGCGGGTCGACATGGATCCCGCCCGCTACCGCTCCCGCTTTCCACGCGAACTGTCCGGCGGGCAGAAGCAGCGTGTCGGCGTCGCACGGGCGCTCGCCGCCGATCCGCCCGTGATGCTGATGGACGAACCGTTCGGCGCGCTCGATCCGATCACGCGCGCTTCGCTGCAGGACGAGTTCCTGCGACTGCTCTACGAATTGAAAAAGACGATCGTCTTCGTGACGCACGACATCGACGAGGCGCTCAAGATGGGCACGCGTATCGCAATCCTGCGCGCCGGGCGCGTCGTGCAATTCGATCGACCCGAATCCATCCTCGCGCACCCCGCCGATGCGTTCGTCGAGGCGTTCGTGGGGCGCGACCGTGCGCTGAAGCGACTCGCGCTGCTGACTGTTGCCAAGCATGCCGTTGCGGGCATTGCACCGAGCGGAGCACCACAGATTGCGGCGAGTGCCGACCTGCGGGATGCCCTGTCGCTGCTGCTCGCCGAGAATCGCGACGTGGCTAATGTCGTCGACGCGGACGGCGCGATGGGTCGAGTCGTGACGCTCGCCTCGATACGCGCCGCACTCGACGCTACGCCGGCGGCGACCCTCAACTGAGGGCGACGAAGCGCTCGAAGTCCCCAGCTTCGACCGATTCACGCATGCGCGCAAGATCGGGGGCGAACGCACGATCGCGATCCCAGAACGCCGCGGCGCGACGGATCAAGGCCAGCGCTTCCTGCAACCGGACTGAGGTCTGCAATGGCTTGCGCAGGTCGACGCCCTGCGCGGCGGCCAGCAGTTCGATCGCGATGATGGTGGAAGCGTTGCGCACCATCGCGGCAAGGCGGAGCGCAGCACCCGTCGCCATGCTCACGTGGTCCTCCTGATTCGCGGACGTAGGAAGCGAATCGACGCTGCGGGGAGCGGCCAGCGCGCGGTTCTCCGCAACCAGCGCCGCCGCGGTCACCTGCGCGATCATGAAGCCCGAGTTGACCCCGCCGTCTTCGACGAGAAACGGCGGCAACCCCGACAAGTTGGCATCCATCATCAGGGCGATCCGGCGCTCGGACATCGCGCCGATCTCCGCGATGGCGAGCGCCAGGTTGTCGGCGGCGAACGCCACCGGTTCCGCGTGGAAGTTGCCGCCGGACAGAATCGCGTGCTCGTCGGGAAAGACCAGCGGATTGTCGGAAACGGCATTCGCCTCGGTCAGGAGGGTTGCTCCCGCGTTACGGATCTGGTCGATGCACGCACCCATGACTTGCGGCTGACAGCGCAAGCTGTACGGGTCCTGCACGCGCGGACAGTCGGCATGCGACGCACGAATGGCGCTGCCTTCGAGAAGCGATCGGTAAACGCTCGCAGCATCGCTTTGTCCTCGATGGCCTCGCAACGCATGCAGGCGCGGATCGAACGGGACGTCGCTGCCGAGGCACGCATCAATCGAGAGTGCGCCGGCAACGAACGCCGCTGCCAGCAGGCGTTCAGTAGCGAACAGCGCATGCAATGCCAGCGCGGTCGAGACCTGGGTGCCATTGACGAGCGCCAGGCCTTCCTTGGGTGCCAGAGCGATCGGTTCGAGTCCCACTTCGCGCAGCGCCGCAGCACCCGACAGCGTTCGCTCGCCTATGCGTGCGGCACCTTCGCCGATCAGCACCGACGACAAGTGGGCGAGCGGCGCGAGGTCGCCTGACGCACCGACGGAACCCTGTGACGGGATGCACGGAACGACGCCCCGGTTGTGCAGTTCCGCGAGCATCTTAATCAGCTCCCAGCGAACCCCGGAATAGCCGCGAGCAAGCGAGGCGAGCTTCAACGCAACGATCAGCCGCACGTTCGAATCGTCGAGCAGCGGTCCCGTGCCCGCCGAATGCGACAGCACGAGCGCTCGCTGCAATTCGGCGAGCCGCGCGTCGTCGATCCGCGTTCGCGCAAGGAGGCCCAACCCGGTGTTGATGCCGTACACGGTGCGGTGCGCCGCAACGATCTCCGACACGGTCGCCGCCGCTCTTTCCACGCCCGCTTGCGCAGCCGGATCGACGGTGAGGCGACACGGGGACGCCCATAGCGTGCGCAAGTCCGCGAGGGTCAGTGCGGCCGGCGTGAGAAGCACGGGAGACATGCGAACACTATAATCCGTGACGATCGATGGACGACAGCGCTCACATTGTGACCGGCGGTGAAACGGGCGGCCCGACCAGCGCCAAGCAACCGCCGATGATGCAGCAAAACGACACCTAGCTTCGGCGCGCCTCTCCGGCCTGCGGCCGCGTCTCCCTACACAGGAACCTATACCGGCACCCCCTCGGGGTCCCCGGTTCAAATGCAGTAAAGCAATTTCGGCAAGACATAGTCTTGACCGTGAATGCCGGTTGCTTGTCGCTACGCTTCCGAACACTTACACGAAGGCGCGCAATGGAACGCATAGTAAGGCCGCAAGAAGCGGCAGGAATGATCGGCATCGCCGTGTCGACGCTGTACGACTGGCTCGCGAATCCTGAACACCTCGAGTAACCGTTGCCGAGGCCGCGACAAGTGGGACGCGCCGGCGGTCGGCTGGCCGGTATCAGTGCTCGAAGAGTGGATCCGGGCTCTGCCAGAGACGCAAAAGCTGCCGCGCTCGACGCACCGTTAACGCAAGGCGGCCGCGTGAAACCGGCTCAGTCGAACGCGCAAAGCGATGGTGAGGTGACGTAGCTGCCGCGGACGTAGAGCGCATCAGCGCCCTGAAATCCTGCCCGCTGTACGACGTCTGCGACAAGCGCTGTTCTGGCGAGTGGCGCACTGTTGCCCAAGTGGGCGATCCGCATCAAGCGGAGTGGCTGAAGGCCTTGCTGCTTTGGGCGGGCGCCACCGACATCAAGATCGAGCTTGTGCCGCAAGAAGCTCACGTCCCGTAAAGAAATCCGCGCCGAGTGCGCGATACCTTCGTATCGATCATCTCGTGTACGGAAGCGCGGCATTCAGCACCCTGCCCTATGCCGCGGCTAAGCTCTACATCGATCTGCGGGTGCAACTGAATGGCTTCAATAACGGCCGCCTAGACGCGACGATGACGACAATGAGCAAGCGCGGGTGGACGTCACTCGAGACACTCTGGCGGGCCATAGAAGAACTCATGGCTCGCGGTCTTATGGCACGCACCCGCGAGGGCAAGCCGGGCCCCGCGAAGATTTGCAACCTCTATCGCTTCACCGATCTGCCCACGCCGAGCGACGAGGCACGCTTCAACAAGGGAATGCCGGCCACGCTCGAGTTCCACTCGTGGCAACCGGGCAAGTCGTTTGCGCCGGCGAAGATTGGCAAGAAGCTGATGCAGATAAACCGTGCTACGGAAACCGTATCAAGACTGATACGGAAATCGAACAGTTCCCGATACGGAAATCGAACAGTTGAGCCGATCGCCGATACGAAAACCGTAGCAGGAAAAAAGACGGAATCGCTCGCAAAGCTGCGTCCGTGCTCGATCCGCTGTGAACCATTAACAAACATGCGACTGCTACGGAAATCGTACATCTCTATAGATAGCCAGGGCCTGCGCCTTTCGAAGGCTCCGTTGTTGCCTTTGTCGCGGGGTGCCGTTGACCTTGAATCGAGTGGTAGAAGTTCAGGCGCGCCCGCCCAAACGTTCTCGAATCCTCGCGAATCCTAGCGAAACATCGGTCAAGGCCCGGGGGCAAAGGTCCAAAGTAAAACGAGGTCGTCCTGGAAACCGCTCGCGAAGTCGCGCGGAGAATTTTTCCTTTAAAAAAAGGGCTCTGTGAAGGTGGGGAAATTGACGTGCATCAAGTGTGGATCTCTGTTCGAACCGTCTTTCGGTCCCGGGCGACCGGCGCGCTACTGCTCGTATGTATGCAAGCGCCTGGTCGAATTCGAACTGCGCCGGATCGATCGTCGGCTCGCGGCGTACCACGAGCAGCTCCGTGAAGAGCAGGCCGACCGCGCGGCCGCTTCTGACGCCTGGATCGACAATCTCAATCGCACGCGCGCCCAACGGATCGGCGGATTTGCGCCGCTGGATAGACGAAGACGAGAAACGCTTGCGCGCACTGGTCGAGGGAAGCGTTGCCGATGCCTGACCGCTTCGCCGAACTGCTGCTTGAGGCTTACGCGGATCGCGCGCGTTGCAGACTCACGGACTCACGCGCTGCTATACGCGCTCGACAGACGCTTGCGCGCGCGATGGTCAAGGCAACTGCCGCGCAGGCGCGCGATAAGTCGCGCGAGTACTCGCTTTTCTTCGTGTAACGCGCTTGCCTTCGACCTCCTCCGTCAAGCCGTCTGCGACCTCGATCCCAAGCCTCCTATTGGCTCGACCAGCTTTGATAGCCCGAGTATCGCGTCTTTGTCAACGCTCCCAGATGAGTGCGCTCTGTAGCGGAGTAGTTGATCCGTGGCCTTTGGCTTTATCTGCAACCCCGTTGGCGGGCAATGGCGTGTAGTGTGTTGCATCGTCCAGATGAATCCGCCGCTCGAGCGGATTGAATGACCTGGTACTACGGCGCGGCGACTCTCACCACGCTCGCTTAAAGCAGCGCCCACCCTGGAGTGGCGGCCGATCGTCGACTGCCGGGCGTTTCGCTAGGAGAACAGTATGGCAACCAAGAAGCGGCGTCCGAGTGCCGGCCCGCGCGAAGACGAACCCGGGTCGCAAGTTCTACTCGGCAACCTCAACAAGATTGACCACATCGTGATTCTCATGATGGAGAATCGCTCGTTCGATCACGTGCTC
>JBKPOL010000381.1:0-9003 GCA_046733075.1 Pseudomonadota bacterium
CGAATACGTTCAATCCACTGGTCAGGGTCGCGATCGTTCTTGGTCGCGTCCGAGGCGCTCTCGTTCTTGTGAAACGATGCAGGTGGCGCGAAGCTTTCCCCTCTCGGCAGCGGTTGCGCCCCCCGATCGGCGGCAGCGCTCGCCGCTGCGCCCGCCTGGCCATTCGATGCCGGAGGCGCCGCGAAAGGCGCGGTACTCTTGGCGGCGAGTTGCGGCGAATCGGGCAGCGTGCCGGGCGCGGGCAGTGCGCGGCTGCGAGCGAGCGGCGGATCTTCCTGCACGGGCTTGGGTGGCAGCGTCTCCCGGCGGTCTCCGGGATCGTTGCGTGCCGAAGGCATTGTGGCTGCGCCGGATGAGTCCGGTGCACCCTTTCGATTCTCGGCCGGCGCCACATTTCGCGAAACCGGTGCTCCTTCATCACGCAGCAGGTCCTGCGTGTCGGTCCGCAACGTTGGGGTGAGTGGCCCGAGACCGAACGCAACGAGGGCGACGACCGCGGCGGCGGCAAGGGGCAGCCACAAACGCCACGACGCTGTCGCGGCCTTGCGCTTGTGCGGCGGGTCCGCCACTGCCTGCGCAGCTGCGGCGAGAATCGCCGCGTCCAGGCTACGCGACGGTGCTTCGGTCGAGTGCTCGCGCATCAACGCCTCGAGCACCGGATCGCGTGCGTTGCGAAGCGCGTCCTGACCGTCGGGAGGACCATTGGTCGACGGCAAGCCGCGGTTCGGCGCGCCGGGATTGCGATCGTGCTCGTCACGCTCAGCGTTCATCGTTGAATGCCTCGCGCAATTCGCTCAATGCTGTCCGCAATTTCCCTACCGCATAGCGGAGGCGACTCTTGACGGTCTCCACGCCAACGCCCGTCAATGCGGCGATTTCGGCGAGCGACAATCCGCTTTCCTGCTGCAACAGAAACGCGTCGCGCTGGACGGGCGGCAGGCAGGCGAGCGCCGCGCGCAATCGCTCGCCGACCTGTCGGTTGCCGACAAGGTCCTCGGGCGTGTGCGCACCGGCTACCGGAATCGCCAAGATCATGTCGTCGACGTCGGCGTCTGCGTCGATGCACATCGTCTTGAGCAGCCCGCTGGCGCGCCAATGGTCGACCAATCGGTGATGCGCGAGCGTGTAGAGCCACGTCGCGAACCGCGCGGTCGGCGTGTATGTGGTGCGCGCGCGTATCACGTTCATCCAAACGTCCTGGAAGAGCTCGTCCGCCGTGGCGCCGTTGCCGCAATGCCGGACGACGTAACGATAGACGGCCTTCCTGTGCCGCGCGTACAGCGCCTCGAACGCATCGGGGCGACCCCGCCCGTACGCGACCATCAGGTCTTCGTCGGAACGTTCGTCGGCATCCGGTATTGGCATCGCCGGCGCAGTATGCGAGCCGTCCCCGCTCGCCGCAACGCGTTCGACGGATGCGGGCAGGAACACGCGCGTCAGCGCGGCGGGGGCACGAAGCGCATCGCAGGGAACGGCTCGGGTGAGCGCTCCGCGTAGCGCGGCGACGGAAGCACCCCCATCGCCGCCAGGTTCTCCCGGCGATCGTAGCGGATCGCGACGATTTCGGCCGGCACGGCGGAAGCGCGATCGAAGCGGACGCGCTCCGCATACGAAGCTTCCTCGCGCCCAAAGCCGGTGCCGAGCTGGGGTGCGAGCGTTTTTGCAGCGGCCCCCGCGTTGCGTGCATCGGCTGAACCTGCTTCGCTCGACTGGGGCGGCGCCGCGGCCTGTGCTTCATCTCGGAGACCCTGCGCAGCGGACGCGGGCATGTCGCCGCTTTCACGCTTCGCATTTTCTTGCGCGGAGAGCTTGTCGGGTACCCAGCGCTCCACGACAGGCCGACGCCGTTCCGCGAAAACGGCAACGCCGACGACGCCCACGTCACCCGGGCGGCCCGTGCGCGCGGCATAGCTGTCGCCAAGGTCGGTGAAATAGAACGCGGACGTTTGCGCGAGGCTGCGGCGCCATCCGGCAATCTCGACGATGCTGCCGCCTTCGATGACGTAGCCCGACTGATCAGGCGACGCCGATTCTCCGGTCACGACGTTCACACCATCGACGCTCATCACCGCAAGGAGCCGGTGCTGTGTGTGGTTGCGGATACGTATCGCGTATTCGTGTCCGGGCACGCCGATCACATAGCGCTGTCCGTCCTTCTGGTAGACGCCGAGCGTTGCGCCGCTCGTACGATCGACGATCTCGACGGTGGTCAGGTGCGGCGACGCGGGTGCAAGCGCTGCCGCGGACTGCGCGAGCGGAAGCGCCGCGGCGGCGACGAGCAGGCGAACAAGCCAGGCTGTCGATCGATGGCTTACTGCGGCCGCGCGTGCGCCGATCACGAATCCCATGGTTTGTTCCCTTGTGCGCAACGAGCGCTCCTCCTGTAAACGGCCGCCGCGCCGGAACGGGGTTGAGGGTGGCGCGCAAGGGGCTCTGCGATAATCGAGTGCCGAGGCAGTGCGATGCAAGACATCTCCCACCTTCCCGCGCTCGTGACAGGTCTCGCATTCGTGCTGGCCCTGGTGCTCGGCGCGGTGGCTAACCGGGTGCGGTTCTGCACGATGGGGTCCATCACGGACATCCTGAACATCGGCGACTGGCTGCGGATGCGGATGTGGCTCCTCGCGATCGCCGTCGCGATCGCCGGCACCGGCCTGCTCCAATGGACTGGGCAGATCGACACCGCGAAGACGATCTACACGAACCGGAGCGTTCCCTGGCTCTCGCACCTCGTGGGCGGTTTCCTCTTCGGGTTCGGCATGACGCTCGGTTCGGGATGCGGCAGCAAGACGCTGATCCGCGCGGGCGCGGGCAACGTCAAATCGATCATCGTGCTCGTGTTCCTGGCGATCGGCGCATACATGACGCTCAAAGGTGCGTTTGCGCCGATGCGCGCGAATGGCCTCGACGCCGTTCGATGGGACATCGGTGCGTCCACGTCCGATCTTCCCGCGCTTGCCATGTCTGCCGGTGCGGCGGCATCGGTGCGACTCTGGTTGCCGCTGATCGTTGCGGCGGCGCTCGCGGCTTTCATCTTCGCCGACCGCAATTTCCGCACGACGCCGGAGCTGATCATTGGCGGCCTTATGGTCGGTGCCGTCATCGTAGCTGGATGGTATGTCTCCGGCCACATCGGTCACCTGCTCGAGGATCCTGCGACGCTCGAAGAGAAGTTCGTCGGGACTAATTCCGGTCGAATGGAGTCATACAGCTTCGTCGCGCCCGTCGCCTATCTGCTCGAGCTTTTGCTGCTCTGGACCGATCAGTCACGCGTGCTCACGTTCGGCATCGCCGGTGTGCTGGGCATCCTCGTGGGCTCGGCCGCGATGGCGGTCGCGACTCGAACGTTCCGTTGGGAAGGCTTTGCATCGGTCGAGGACGTCGGCAATCATGTCGTCGGCGGCGTGCTGATGGGTTTCGGCGGGGTGACGGCGCTCGGCTGCACGATCGGCCAGGGACTGACCGGCATCTCGACCCTCGCCATAGGTTCGATGATGACCTTCGCGGCCATCGTCGTGGGCTGCGTGATGGCGGTCAAATATCAGATGTGGCGCATCGATCGCTCGGATGCCCGGCCGGCGGCCCGGGCTGCACGCGAGCCGGCGCAGCCAAGTACGGCCGCGCTCGAGGCGACGGGCGGCGCGGTTGCGAGCGCCCGCCGGTCTTAGTATGAGAATGTCGGAGGCGCGAATGGCGGAGTCAACGAGCACCCCTCGGCAGGCGTTTCAATCCTCATGATCATTTTCGAGCTTGGCTGCGCGCACGGACACCGTTTCGAGGGGTGGTTCGCCTCGGGCGAGGAATTCACGCGCCAGCAGGAGCGCTCGTTGGTCACGTGCCCCGTGTGCGACGATGCGCATATCGAGCGCGTGCCTTCCGCGCGGGTCAGCGTGACGAAGGGCGCGGCACGCGATAACGCACCGCCCGCGGAGCCTGCGGAGGAACGCGGGCCGCCGGCCGAAGCCGCCCTCGGCCTGCCCGCCGAAGCGATCGCGAAGTTGCGGGAGATCGTTCGCAATACGGAGAACGTGGGCCGGCGCTTTCCCGAGGAAGCGCGCAAGATTCATTATCAGGAAATTGCGCCGCGCGCGATTCGCGGCCAGGCGTCGCGCGACGAAGCGAAGGCCCTGACGGACGAAGGCATCGAGTTCGCGTCGTTGCCGCCGTTCCTGTCGGGTGAAACGCACTAGTATTCGGAGTCAGAATTCGCTCGCAAGTTCGCAGCGAAATCGGCCGCCGTGCTTCGTTGGTCGGCCTCACCGTATCACGGGTTACGGTATCAGCCGCCCGCCTTCCTGACAGCCGTTTCATCTGCTCCTTTTGCTTGGGAACTTCTGACTCGGGACACTGGCTCCGAGCGTCGGCCGGGAACTTTTCTTCCGGTCGCATCAGCATCGAATAACGCGCTTCGACGAGCGGGCGCGCGCGCACCGCCGATTCTCCGTACATACCGCAATCTTTACACGCATCTTTGCACGCGCGGGTGCAACGCGATCTCACGCGCATCAATTGATCGACTGCGCAACGGTGATCTGTGAATCGACGTAAGCCGCTGCACGCGCGACGTTTAGCGAGATCGCACGACGCACGCGAGCGTGATTCGAGGCGCGCGGAATGGAGCTTGCTCTCTCGGAAGACCCGGATAGTCACCTACCGATCTCCGGAGCTTCCCGTTCGCCCACCTTGGAGGACCATTCATGTTTGCTCACAACAGGCGACTGCAATACACCGTGCGTGTCTCGGAGACGGACCCCGTGCTCGCCAACCTGCTGCTCGAGCAGTTCGGCGGGCCGCAAGGCGAGCTCGCGGCGGCGATGCGCTATTTCACACAGGCAATCGCAGAGGACGATCCAGGCCGCAAGGACATGCTCTACGACATCGCCACGGAGGAACTGAGCCACCTCGAAGTGATCGGCACCATCGTCTGCATGTTGAACAAAGGAATGAAAGGCGCAGTCGCGGAAGGGCTGACCGAGCAAGGCGAGTTGTTCCGCCGCCTGAACCAGGGTGGCGACAGTCATGTCACGTCGTTGCTCTACGGCGCCGGCGCACCGCTCACCAATTCCGGCGGGGTGCCGTGGACGGCAGCGTACATCGATACGATCGGCGACCCGACGTGCGACCTGCGCTCGAACATCGCGGCAGAAGCGCGCGCGAAGATGATCTACGAGCGGCTGATCAACGCGACAGTGGATCCCGGCGTAGCCGACGCACTCGGGTTCCTGATGACGCGTGAGATCGCGCATCAGAAGTCGTTCGAGAAGGCGCTCTACGCGATCGAGCCCAATTTCCCGACGGGCAAGCTCCCCGGCAAGCCCGAATTCACGAACAAGTACTTCAACCTTTCCGTGGGCCCGGGAGACACGCGCGGGCCTTGGAACCAGGGCCCTCAGTGGGAATTCGTCGATGGCGCAAACGCGATGGAACCGGCGGACCAGGACGGCGACGGCAGCTTCTCGGTCCAACTCGATGGCGACGAGCAGGCGCTCGGCGAACAGATGAACGAGCGACTGATGTCGGATCTCGATGCCGATCCGACGACCGGTGCGGATCTTGGTGCCGGCCCGGGCGCAGGTGCCATCACCGGGCAGTCTGCCGAGGGCGATGGCGACCTGCCGGAGGACCCGACAGGTGCCCGCAGATCGACGCGGAGCACACAAGGAACGAAGTCGACGTCGCGGCGTCGCTCGTGACGTAGTCGGTCATGTCGCCCCAGCAGCTCGCTCACACGCTGGCGCCGGAGCAAGCGCGAAGCGGGCTGCGCCGATTTCTGGCGTATCTCGGTCCCGCGACGCTCGTAAGCGTTGGCTACATGGACCCGGGCAACTGGGCGACGGACATCGAAGGCGGCGCCCGCTTCGGCCATCACCTGTTATGGGTGCTGGTCGTCGCGAATGGCGTCGCCCTTTTAATGCAGACGCTGGCTGCGCGCCTCGGCGTCATTGCTCGGCTCGATCTCGCACAGGCGTGCCGCGCGTGCTATCCGCGACCCATCGTGCGCGTGCTGTTCGTGCTGTGCGAGGTTGCCATCATCGCGTGCGATCTCGCCGAAGTGCTCGGCAGCGCGGTCGCGCTCAACCTCCTGTTCGGCATTCCGCTGGTGTGGGGGGCAGTGGTGACCGCCGCCGATGTATTCGTGCTGCTCGCGCTCCAGCGCTTCGGCATGCGACGGCTCGAAGCGCTGATCACTGTGCTCGTCCTCACCGTTGGTGCGTGTCTGGCTATCGAGGTATGGCTCGCCGAACCGACGTGGACGAGCTTTCGCACCATGTTCTCGCCTCGTCTCGATGCGGCAAGCGTCTACATCGCCGTCGCGATACTCGGTGCGACGGTGATGCCCCATAACCTCTATCTGCATTCGTCGCTGGTGCAGACGCGCGTTGCACCGCTCGGGGCCGAAGCGCGCCGGCGTGCGCTGCGGTTCAATTTCATCGACACGCTGATCGCGCTGAACGTTGCGTTCTGCATCAATGCGTCGATCCTCGTGCTAGCGTCGGACGTGTTCCACAAAGCCGGGATCGAAGTGACCGATCTGCGCGAGGCGCAGCAGCTACTCTCGCCGTTGCTTGGCACTGGGCTCGCCGGCTTGCTGTTCGCGGTCGCGCTGCTATGCGCGGGTCAGAGCTCCACGATCACGGGAACCCTTGCCGGGCAGATCGTCATGCAGGGTTTTCTTCGACTTCGGGGCTCGCCGGTGCTCGTGCGCGCCGTCACGCGCGGCATCGCCATCCTTCCGGCGGTATTCGTGCTCAGCGTCATGGGCGAGGACGCAACCGTTTCGCTGCTCGTAGGCACGCAAGTCGTGCTAAGTCTCCAGCTGCCGTTCGCACTGGTTCCGCTGATCCGCTTCACCGCGTGTCGATCGGTCATGGGCGAGTACGTGAATCGGCGCGTTGTCACGGCAATCGCAGCTGTCGCGGCCGCGCTAGTCATTGCGTGCAACGGGTGGCTCGTCGTCGAGGCGATCGGCGGGAGCTTGTCGCCGATTGCGATGACGCTCGTGGTCTCGCTTGGCATCGCGGCGGTGGCATTGCTCTCCTATCTTGCCCTTGCCCCCATTCGCGCCCCTGACGATTCGTTCGCCGAACCTTTGCGGGAGCCGTTGCGTCGTCGCGATGACGCTTCGCCGAAGTACCAGCCGCTATAATGGCGCGCTTTCAGCGGGCCGTTAGCTCAGTTGGTAGAGCAGCGGACTTTTAATCCGTTGGTCGCCAGTTCGAGTCTGGCACGGCCTACCAACGAATCAACGGCTTGTGGTAGCATGAGCCCGTAGTGCTGCGGATCTGGGACGCACACGGGACATTCGTCTCGTCCCCAAGACCTTTTATGAGGTTGCGGGTGCCTCGGAGATGAAGCAGATCGTGCGGTGAACATCGGTTCGCCGCAGATTTGTTTCCTCTCAAGAGGTGCCAATGGCAACCATCGTTGTTCGCAAGACCCTCAAAGGTACGATCTTTCAGGCGAAGGTTCGCCTCAAAGGGTTTCCCACCCGGTGCGCGAGCTTTCCCCGAAAGACCGACGCAGCGCGGTGGGCCAGCGCGACAGAGACACATCTACGCGAAGCCAAGCATTTTCCGAAGACCCCTACGCAACACACTCTCCGAACTGATTGAGCGTTATCAGCGTGAAATTCTGAAATTCTTCCTCTCAAGCCAAAGAACGCCGACAACCAGCGCAGCCAGCTCAACTGGTGGAAGGCTCAGCTGGGCGATCTCATGCTCTCGGAGATCGAGCCTGCTCACATCGCGGAGTGCCGCGATCGTTTACTTGCAACGCCCAAGAGGATGGGAAGCCGCGATCTCCGTCAACGGTAGTGCGCTACCTCGCGGTGTTGTCGCACGCATGTTCGGTCGGTATGCGCGAGTGGGGATGGGTTACCGAGAACCCGGTGCGCAGGATCAACAAACCTAAGGAGCCGCGAGGGCGCGTGCGCTTCCTCGACGACGACGAACGAGCGCGCTTGTTGCAAGCATGCCGAGGGTCGGCAAATCCATTGTTGTATCCGATCGTCGTGCTCGCCATCGCTACGGGAATGCGTCGGGGCGAGCTATTGCCTCTCCGCTGGAATCAGGTCGATTTCACCCGGAACACCATCACGCTTCATGAGACCAAGAACGGAGAGCGCCGGGCCATCCCCTGGTAGGTCTCGCCGTCGAACTGCTTCGCAAGCGTTACCAGGTGCGTCGTCCCGACATCGATCTGGTCTTTCCGAGCCCCACGGTCGCCAAGCCGGTCGACATCACTAAGGCATGGCGCACGGCGATTGCAAAGTCGGCGGTGCCTAACTTCCGCTTCCACGACCTTCGTCACACCGCTGCCTCATACCTGGCGCAGGGCGGGGCGACGCCGATTGAGATCACCGCCGTGATTGGCCACAAGACACTCGCCATGGTCAAGCGCTACGCGCATCTCGGTGAATCTCGAGTGAGGCAAGTGCTCGTCGACATGAACGGTCGAATCTTCGCCTGATGATCGCGTGGCCCGTCGCGCAGCGGATGCTGATAATAGGGTCGTGTCTCCCGGCGGATCAACTCGGTGGTGCAGTGCCAGCGGGGCTGGGTAACACCGCCAATCGGGGCATCGATTGGCGGCTATCGAGCGGGCTGCAAGAAGATCGGGAGCGCAACGCAAGCAGCCGCGATTGAACTCAACGTAAACGACGCGGTCTCATGTAGGTCAAGGCAGTTTTATGAAGGAACGCGAAAGCCGTTCTGGATGATGCGTCCCGAGGTTGCTTGGGGCGCGACCTCATCCAAACGGCTTTTATGTCATCTACAACCGCGTCCCCCAGCAACACCCGCCTACTTACGGTCCAACAGTGGACGGAGCAGCATCCTTGGCCCCCACTCGGAGGTATTCGGGCGTTATCTTTCACGCGAAAGCAAACGGCTTCGACGCCGTCATTCGACGAGTTGGCCGTCGCATACTCATCAATGAGGCGGCCTTTTTCGGCTGGGGAGGTCAGCAGAGCAGCAATGATCGAGCCCATCCATCGAGCAATGG
>JBKPOL010000382.1:0-11588 GCA_046733075.1 Pseudomonadota bacterium
GGCGGTGACGGCTGTTGCGCAACCGCTGCCATAGCGTCTCCGGCTCCGCATGCAGATACAGCACGGTCCCATTCTCTTTGAGCCGTGCGCGACTCGCAGCACGCAGCACCGCTCCACCGCCCGTCGCGAGGACGACACCTACCATCTGCGTCAGCTCGCCGATCAACGCCTCTTCGCGATCGCGAAAGCCGGCTTCGCCCTCGATCTCGAAAATCGTCGGGATGCTGACGCCGAGTCTCGCCTCGAGCTCATGATCGGCATCGACGAAGCGTTTGTCGAGGCGACGCGCGAGCTGGCGTCCGAGCGTGGTCTTGCCCGCGCCCATCAGGCCGACGAGAAAAAGATTGCCCCGGTGCAACGACACCGGGGCATTGTAGTGGAAGGCCTCGACTGCTTCGGCTACGTCGCCGCTTACCGGACCGACGTCACCGTATCGCGGACGACGCGGGGCGTGAGGAAGATCAGCAGTTCGGTCTTTTGGCTGGAGCGACCGGTCGTCTTGAACAGATATCCCATCACGGGCAGATCGCCAAGGAACGGAACCTTTGCGGTGTCGTTGCGGATCACTTCTTCATAGATGCCGCCGATCACGGCGGTGTCGCCGTTGTTGACGGCGATCTGCGTCAACACGTTCTTGGTGTCGATCGCCGGCACCTGGCCGCCGCCCTGCACATTGACGAGCTCACCCACCGAGTCCTTGCGGATCTCCACCTGCATGATGACGCGACCATCCGGCGTGATCTGCGGCGTGACGTCGAGCGCGAGCACGGCCTTCTTGAAGGACACCGTCGCGGGCGAGTTCGCGCTGCCCGGCGTTACGTATGGAATTTCCGTCCCCTGTTCGATGTGCGCCTTCTGGTTGTCGCCGGTGATCACGCGCGGACTCGAAACGACTTTACCGCGGTTGTCCGCCTCGAGGGCAGAGAGCTCGAGATTGATCAGATTGCCGCTGCCGAGGTTGATCAGCGTTAGCGCAAGTTGTCCGGCCGGGTTGACGACCGGCAGATTGACGTTGAGCTGCGGCGAGTCCGAATAGCCGGCACTTGCGATGCCCGATGCCAGCTCGAACGGCGTCTGCGTGCGCGTTTCACGCGTTACCGTCCCGCCGGTGCCGCCCGAAAGCGACACGACCGGCGTCGTCGACAGCGAGCCGCCGCTGCCGTACGCATAGCGACGCCCGAAGAGGGTTGCACCCGTCTGTTGTCCGAAGCGGACGCCGAGCTGCCTGCTGAACTTGTCGTCGGCGATCACGATCCGCGCCTCGATCAGCACCTGGCGCACGGACGTATCGATCTGGCGAATCACCCGTCTGACTTCTTCCAGTCTGCCCGCGATGTCAGTGACGAACAGGATGTTCGTGCGCGGGTCCACGAACGCAGTCCCGCGCTTCGACAGGAAACGTGATCCCGCGTTGCCCTGGCCGACGGCTGACCCGGTCTGCACGTTGATGATGTTCATGATGTCCGCAGCCTTGGCATAATTCAGCTGAAACATCTCGGTCTGCATCGGCTCGAGATCGTTGATCTGCGCCTGGGATTCGAGCTGCTGCTTTTCCTTCAGCGCAAGTTCCTCGCGCGGCGCGATGAGAACGATGTTGCCGTTCTTGCGCATGTCGAGGCCCTTCGTCTGCAGGATGATGTCCAGTGCCTGGTCCCACGGAACGTCCTTCAAGCGCAGCGTCAGGCTGCCCTGCACCGTGTCGCTTGTCACGATGTTGAGGCCGGTGAAATCGGCGATCACCTGCAGCACCGCACGAACTTCGATGTTCTGGAAGTTGAGCGAAAGCTTCTCACCCTTGTAGCCCGCGCGCGTGCCTTGGACGAGCTTGTTCGGATCGTCCTGCACCGGCTTCACCTCGATGATGAAGCGGTTGTCCGCCTGATATGCCGAGTGTTCCCAGATGCCCTTCGGCTCGATCACCATGCGCGCATTGCCGTTCTGGTCGAACGTATCGACCGTGACGACCGGCGTATTGAAGTCGGCCACATCCATCCGACGCACGAGATTGGCGGGCACGGTCGTTTTCTGGAAGTCGACGATCAGTTGGCGGCCCTGCTGACGGATGTCGATCCCTGCATTGTTGTCGGAAAGATCGACGACGATGCGACCCTCGCCGTTGCGACCGCGCCGGAAGTCTACGTCGCGCAGCGCATGCTGCTGGTCCGTCCCCCGGGCCTCCGCGAAGCGCTGCACCGGCGCGACGGCTGTTGACTGCACGGCCGCAGAGCTGCTGTCCGCCAGCGTGACGAGCACGTCGTTGCCTTCGATCTTCGCATCGAAGGTCTGCGGCTTGTTCAGGTTGAAGACGACGCGCGTCCGGCTGCCGGCCTGCACGAATTGCAGGCTGCGCAGCGCGGGATCGTCGACGGCGCGCTGGTTGCTGGACAGGGCGCTCGACGTATCGATGAAGTCGAGCGCAATGCGCGGCGGACTCGCGACGACGAAGCCTGCAGGTGGATTTACAGGCGGTGTCTTCAACGTGAAGCGCACCACAGTGAAGCCCGATGCGCCGCGGCTTACCGCAACCTGCTCGATGCTGTTCGGCGATTGCGCGAGCGACATGCTTGCCGTTGCCAACAGGGCAACACCGACAAGCCGAGCCATGCACGCTTTCCAACTGGCGAGGCCTCCCAAGCCTAACCGGTGAACGACGCGATTCGCGTTCATTTCTTCTGCTCCTGTCTCTGATCTCCCTGCAGCAGGTTGAGCGTGCTCGACCGCTCGGACCAATCGCCCGAGCCGTCCTGCATCAGTTCCTTGAGCTTGATATCGGTGTCGGAAATGCCGACGATGACGCCGAAGTTCTGGCCAAGGTGATTGCCCTGTCGAACCTGATAAATGTCGCGCTCGGGCGTTTTGACCAGCGCGTAGAGCGTCTTGCCTTTTTCGAGCGTGCCAACCATCGAAAGCGCCTCGAGCGGATACGCTTCGAGGGGCTCGCGTCGCCGATTGAGGTCCGGCGCGAGCTTGCTGTTGCTCTCGCCTTTGACCGGCTCGATCTTGCGCGGCTTGAAGGGATCCGGCAGGTCGTAGTCGTTATAGGCGAACGGCTCGTACGGCTTGATCTGAGGCAGCGGATCGAGCCGGCCGCGTACCCCCTTGCCCTGCTCGGCCATCCAGTCGCGAAGGTCCTGATGGCTCTGCCCGCCGCAACCGACGAGCAGCGCAAGCGAGGCGATGGAGACGAAAGCGGCGCGCATCATTTCTTCGCCTTGTCCTTGGCCGCCTTCGCCGCTGCACGCTGCTTGGCGATTTCCTCTTCGTCCAGGTAGCGGAACGTCTTCGCCACGGCGTCCAGGCTGAGCGTCCCCTTGTCGTTCGCAATGGCGACGTCATTCAGCGTCACGATGCGCGGCAACGCGGCGACATCGCTCGCGAATGCGCCGATATCGTGGTAGTTGCCGGTGATCCTGATGTTGATCGGCAGCTCGGCGTAGAAGTCCGCCATCTTCTCCTGCGGCGCGGGACGGAACAGGTCGAACTGCAGCCCCCGGCCCAGCCCAGCCTGGTTCACATCCGTCAGCAGCGCGTCGATCTCGGAGCGGTTCGGAAGCTGCTTCACGAGCGCCCCGAACGACTGCTCGACCTCGGCGAGTTGTTGCACGTAGAGGTCATAGTTGATCGCCTTCGCCTTCTTCTGCGTGTATTGCACTTTCAGCGCGGCCTCTTCCTGCTCGGCAGTGCCGAGTGTTTCCCACTGGTCCTTCCAGTCGAAGAACGCGCCGAGACCCACGATGAAGAGGACGACAATGAGGAGGACGACGATCTTCGGCGCCCACGGCCACTTGCCGACCTCGCGGAAATTGAGTCTGCGGAAGTCATCCATCGTCATGACTTACCCCCCTTCGCGACGGGCGCAGCAGGTATCGGTCCACCTACCGCAGGCGTACGGCGAATCTCGAAATTCAGCGTGAATTCATTGAGGCGCGGCGGGTCGGTCCTGCCTGCGGCGGGCATGTTCACGAGCTTGATCTCGACGAGCTCGGGCTTCTCGAGCCAGGGCGAGCCCTCGATGTTGCGCATGAGTGTCGACACGCGCGCGTTCGATTGGGCATAGCCGATGATCTGCACCTTCTTGTCCGTCTGCTTGACGGAGCGCAGATAGATCCCTTCAGGCAACTGGCGCACGAGCTGGTCGAGCAGATGCACCGCCTCGTTGCGGTTCGCCTGCAGCGTTTCGACGACGGCCTTGCGCGCAAGCACCTGCTGGATCTGGTCGCGCAGCTTGTCGATCTCCTTGATCTGCGCATCGAGCTTGGCGATCTCGGTCTTGAGGAGCGTATTGCGCGAGACCTGGTTGTCGATACGCGCGGCGAGGACCGCGTGCACCAGTGCCACGATCGCGACGCCGAGCACCGCGAGGGCGATGACGAGCGTGACGAACTGGCGCTGCCGGGCCAGCCGCTTCTGCTCGCGATGAGGCAGCAGGTTGATGCGCATGGCGTTTGTCCCTGGGAGGCCTATTCGAAGCCGCGCATGGCGAGGCCCGTCGCGATCATCAGCATCGGAGCCTCTTGCGCGAGCTGCCTCGGACGGATGCGGTCGGACGTCTGCATCGTGGCGAAGGGATTCGCCACGATGGTCGCAACGCCGGCCCGCTTCGCGACGAGCTCGTCGAGGCCCGGGAGAAGCGCGCATCCGCCTGCAAGCACGATCTGGTCGACCTGGTTGTACGACGTCGACGTGAAGAAGAACTGCAACGCGCGCGTTACCTCCAGCGCGAGGGATTCCATGAACGGTTGGAGGACGTCATGGTCGTAGTTCTCGGGCAATCCCTGGTTCTTGCGCGCCGACTCCGCTTCCTCCGCCGACAGATTGAAAGCGCGCTGGATGTCCTGGGTCAGCTGATTGCCGCCGAACGCCTGGTCGCGCGAGAATAGGATCTGATTGTTCCGAAGGACATAGAAGTGCGTGACATGCGCCCCGATGTCGACGAGCGCGATGTTCTGGTCGCGGCCATTCGCGGGCAGCGACGGCGCGATGAGGCGGAATGCCTCCTGCGTCGCATAGGACTCGACGTCCATGACGCGCGCCTTCAACCCGGCTGCTTCCGCGACGGCGACGCGATCCTCCACCTTCTCCTTGCGCGAGGCGGCGATCAGCACCTCGACCTCGTCGGGGTTGTTCGGCGCAACGCCGATGGTCTGGAAATCGAGGTTCACCTCGTCGAGGGCGAACGGGATGTACTGGTTGGCCTCGGCTTCGACAGTGAGTTCGAGATCCTCCTCCCGCTGACCCGCGGCGACGATGATCTTCTTGGTGATGACCATGGCGGCCGGCAGCGCGAGCGCCACGTTTCGATTGCGCGTGCCGAGCCGCTTCCAGGCGCGCTTCAGCACGTCGCTCGCGAGCTCGATGTTCAGGACGTTGCCGTCGGTCATGACGTCCTTGGGAATCGGCTCCACGACGTAGCGTTCGAGTCGATACATGCCCTTGCCGGCGTCGGAGAGCTCGACGAGCTTGAGCGACGTCGAGGCGATATCTACCCCGATGAGGCTTGGCGCCCGCGTTTTGAACAGGTCGAGTACGGACGAGAGATTTTCGGCAATCATGGCTTCAGGTGCCCCGTTGCTGACAATCTACATTAAACTGCGGGAACAAGCGCAACCGTTCCCAAATTGTTTGATTTTCGGCGGACGGGTGTTGCAAGTACGCCTATAACCGGGACTAATCCCCCGCACTCAAAGCTGCCTTTTATTCCATTGTGCTAAAGCGCTGGCTACTCTATATCGCGTCCGTTGCCGTCGGCCTCGCCGTCGTCGGTGCGCTCCTCGGCGCCTTCGTGCTGGCGCTGCTCTGGCCGACGCTGCCCGCTCTCGACGCCCTCACGGACTACCAGCCGAAGATCCCCTTGAGGGTTGTCTCGGCGGACGGCGATCTCCTTGGGGAATTCGGCGAGGAGCGCCGCGCGATCGTCCGAATCGGGGAAGTCCCGGATGTCATGAAACACGCCATTTTGGCCGCAGAAGACGAGCGGTTCTACCAACACGGCGGCGTTGACTATTTGAGTGTACTGCGGGCTGCCTTCGCCAACGTGACGTCGGGTACCCAACAGGGTGCGGGAACGATCACCATGCAGGTCGCCCGCAACTTCTTTCTGACCCGCGAGAAGACCGTCTCCAGGAAGCTGCGCGAGGTTCTGCTCGCTTGGAAGATCGAAGCCAGCATGCCCAAGGATGAAATCCTCGAGCTCTACGTGAACCAGATCTTCCTTGGCCAGCGGGCGTACGGCTTTGCCGCCGCTTCGCAGATCTACTTCGGCAAACCCCTCTCGGACATCAGCGTGGCCGAAGCGGCCATGCTGGCGGGATTGCCCAAGGCACCTTCGGCGTACAACCCCGTCAGTAACCCGAAGAGGGCAAAGACCCGCCAGTTGTATGTGCTGCGCCGGATGCATGAGTTGCGCTATATCGACGACGACCAGTTCCGAAAAGCACAAAATGAGCCACTCACCACGCGCGGTTTTCAGCGCGAACCGCTATCCGTCCATGCCGAATTCGTCGCAGAGATGGCCCGCCAGGTCGTCTACGACGCGTATGGCGACCAGGCATACACGCGGGGGCTGACGGTCTGGACGACCATCCACCGGGCTGACCAGGACGCGGCATACGCGGCCGTCCGAAAGGGGGTGATGGATCACGATCAGCGTCACGGGTATCGGGGTCCCGACGGTTTCGTGAATCTTCCCGACGATCCGGCGGAGCAGGACCAGGTGCTGGATCGGGTGTTCCAGGAAAACGCCGACAGCGATAATCTCGTTACGGCGGTGGTCCTCCAGGCGACGTCCCAGCAGGTACGCGCCGTGCTTGCGAACGGTGATCAGGCAGAAGTGACGGGCGCCGGTCTGAAGCTCGCGGCGCGCGCGCTGGCGGATAAGGCACCCGCCAACCAGAAAATCCGGCGCGGCGCGATCGTCCGCCTGCTGCGCGACGAGAAGGGACACTACGCCATCACGCAGATGCCTCTCGCGGAGGCGGCATTCGTGTCCATCCGGCCCGACGACGGGGCGATCCTGGCGCTGATCGGAGGGTTCGACTACGACCGGAACAAGTTCAACCACGCCACGCAGGCGCTGCGCCAGCCAGGATCGGCGTTCAAGCCGTTCATCTACTCGGCGGCGCTCGAGAAGGGCTTCACGCCGGCGACGATCATCAACGATGCGCCGTTCTTCGTGCCTGCGGAAAAGACCGGCGGGGAGGCGTGGGAACCGAAGAACTACGACGGCAAGTTCGAAGGTCCCATTCGCCTGCGGACCGCCCTCGCCAAATCCAAGAACCTGGTCACCGTCCGCGTGCTGCAGGCGATCGGCCCGCAGTATGCCCAGGACTACATTGCGCGCTTTGGCTTCGATCCGAAACTGCACCCCGCCTACCTCACGATGGGGCTTGGGGCCGGCGCTGCGACGCCTATGCAGATGGCGACGGCGTATTCGGTTTTCGCGAACGGCGGATATCGGATCACGCCCTACCTCATCAGCAAGATCACCGATAGTCGCGACGCGCCGCTCTCCGAAGCGAAGCCGGCGCTGGCGCGCAAGGACGCCGAGCGGGCGATCGACCCGCGCAACGCGTTCATCATGACGACGCTCCTGCACGACGTCATCACATCTGGGACCGCGACGCGCGCGCTGGAACTGAAGCGCAAGGATCTCGCGGGCAAGACCGGCACGACCAACGAGAACGTTGACGCGTGGTTCTGCGGCTTCAACATGGCGCAGGTGGGCATCGCATGGATCGGCTACGACCAGCCGAAGTCGCTCGGCACGAACGAGACCGGAGCGGTCGCGGCACTGCCGATCTGGATCACCTACATGCAGCGCGCGTTGAAAGGCGTCCCCGAGGAGACGTATGAGCCGCCGGCGGGCGTCGTGTCAGTGAGGGTGAACCCGGAAACCGGCCTGCGCGACGATTCGAGTCGATATTCCGACTGGTTCCTCGCGGAGTTCACACCGCGGGCAGCCCAGGACGCTCTTGCGCCCGCGCTGCTTCCGGGCGCCGCGCCTCCGCGGGACGTCCGCGATCAGCTCTTCTGACGGCGCCTCGCGGCAGTGCACGCTCGCGCTTCTGACGCAACAACGCGATGACGACACGCGACGAATTTGAACCGTGGGGACGCGAAGCCCAGGATCGCGCGCGCATCGCCGATCTCGCGGCCCGCCTGATCGTCGAGCACGGCATCACCGACTGGTCGCTTGCAAAGCGGAAGGCGGTTCGCCAGCTGCTGCTGCCCGGTCGCACGAGCCTCCCGGCCAACGAGGAGATCGAAGCCGCGCTTGCCGCGCACCACGCACTTTTCGGCGCCGAAGAGCACGCGGTCACGTTGCGGAGCCAGCGCGAGGAAGCGCTCGTGTGGTTGCGCGAGCTGGCCGAGTTCGAACCGCGCCTCGTCGGTGGCGTTGCTGCCGGATGGGCCACCGAGCACAGCGACATTCGAATCGAGCTTATTGCCGATGACTCGAAAGCGGTCGAGCTGGCGCTCATCAATCGCAACGTGGCCTACCGCGTTGCTCCCGGCGTTCAGCAGAACGCGCCGGCGGAACTCTTCGTCGATACAAGGCGCGGCGGCGTGCGGCTCATCGTGCGCACGCCGCACGGCGCGCGGCAGCGGCCACGCCGCGAACGTCGGGGTGCCGAGGGTGCGCGCCTCGATCAGCGGGCGGTCGAGGAACTGCTCCGGAACGAGGGCTAATCCGCGGACAACCAGGCCGCCGCTTGCAGCGCGTAATACGTCAGGATGGCGTCCGCGCCTGCGCGCTTCATAGCCATGAGCGCCTCGAGCACGCACGGGCGCTCGTCCAGCCATCCCGCCTGCGCGGCTGCCTTCAGCATCGCGTACTCACCGGACACCTGATAGACGGCCGTGGGCATGCCGAACGCGTCCTTGACGCGCCGGACGATGTCGAGGTACGGCAGGCCGGGCTTGATCATGACCATGTCCGCACCTTCGCGGATGTCGAGATACGTTTCCCACAGCGCCTCGTCGCTGTTGCCCGGGTCCATCTGGTACGTGCGCTTGTCGCCGCCGCCGAGGTTCGCCGCGGACCCGACCGCATCGCGAAACGGTCCGTAGAACGACGATGCGTATTTCGCGGAATACGCGAGGATCCGCGTATGAACGAAACCTTTGCGGTCGAGCGCTTCGCGGAGCGCGGCGACGCGGCCGTCCATCATGTCCGAGGGTGCGACGATGTCCACGCCTGCCTCCGCATGACAGAGCGCCTGGCGGACGAGCGCCTGCACGGTCACGTCGTTCACGACGTAACCGGAAGCGTCGATCAAGCCATCCTGACCATGCACGGTGTAGGGGTCGAGCGCGATGTCAGTCACGACACCGAGTGACGGGAAGCGCGACTTCAGCGCCCGCACGGCGCGCGGCACCAGACCGTCGCTGTCCCACGCGTGGGCGGCATCGTCGGATTTCTGCTCGGGCGGGATTACTGGAAAGAGCGCGATCGCCGGGATCTTCGCCGCCATGCAACGCTCGGCGTCATGCAGCAGCAGGTCGATCGATTGACGGGAGACCCCAGGCAGGGACGCAACGGCCGTGGCGCGCTTCGTCCCGTCGTGCACGAACACGGGGTAGATGAAATCGGCGGCGGTCAGGCAGCTTTCGCGCACGAGTCGCCGGGAGAAGTCGTCGCGGCGCATCCGCCGCTGCCGCCTGGCGGGAAACCGACCCGTAAACGAGAGGCTCATTTCAGCGCTCCTTTTTCAGCCCGTGCGGAACTTACCAAAATCGAGGACGGTCACATCGGACGGACGGTGAACGTCTCCCGCTTTCCTCCCTGAGCGGGTGCCTGTGCCGGTATCGCCGGCGCGGGCGTTTTGAGGCCCCGCGTCACTCCCCTTGATCGCGGGGCCTTTTTCTATCCGGCTCCCGGACCCGTCGTGTTCTATCCGGCTCCGGGACCTGTCAAAGTCCATGCGCACCGGGCGCGTTCAAGGGATCGGTGCGTGTGTCGGTACCGCCGAGCCAACCGGCCAGGAGCGCGTTGGTTGCATCGACGCCCTCGGGCACCGTGGCGGAGAACGGGATCACCGTGGTCGCCGACGCGGCTTCGGCAAACGTCTCGCGGAGCTGTGCGCCAATGCTCGCGACGGCCGCGCGTCGCTCCGATTGATTGAGCTTGTCGATCTTCGTTGCAAGTACGAGCGCGGGCCTGCCGGAAGGCAGGAAAGCCGCGAGGACGTCCATGTCCTGATGACGCAGACCGTGGCGCGCATCGACGACAAGCACCAGGCCGATCAGCGTGTCGCGCGTCGTGACGTAGCTCCACAGCAACTCCTGCCATCCCTGCTTCAGTGCGTGCGGAACGGCCGCATAGCCATAGCCGGGCAAGTCCGCGACGACGGCGCCGTTGCGCAACTCGAAGAAATTGATCTGCTGCGTCCGCCCGGGCGTGCGGCTCGCGAAGGCGAGTCTCGTCTGGCGGGCAAGCGCATTGATCGCACTGGACTTGCCGGCGTTCGAGCGTCCCGCGAAGGCGATTTCGCGTGCACCGGCCGGCGGTAACTGATCCCGCCGCGCAGCGCCCATGCGAAACGACGCGCCTTCGAGCGGCCCCGTCACATGCGGGCCGAGCGCTCCGCGGGCCGGTCTTAGCGAGTCCGTTACAATAGATTGTTTTTTCATCGCAACACTCGCTTCGTCGCGAACCCGCCACGTGCTTCATGGGCGCGGGCGCTGTGACGACGCGCTATCCCTCGGAGCCGGAATCAATGACTCGCACCTCGCGTCTTGCGTTCATCGCCCTGGCAGCGATCGCTTCAGCCGCCGCGCATGGACAGGAGCGCGCAGCGGCGACGAAGCCGGACACCGCGAAAGCGCAGCAGATCGTTACGCAAGTGTGCGCGGCCTGTCATGGCGCCGACGGCAACAGCGTCGCGGCAGTGAATCCGAATCTTGCCGGACAGGACGCCGACTATATCACCCTGCAACTCGCTCACTTCAAGGCTGGAATTCGCCCCAATCCGACGATGCAGGCAATGGCGGCGCCGTTGAGCGACGAGGACATGCGCGCGCTTGGCGACTACTTCTCCCGCCAGAAGCCGAAAGGCCTTGCGGCACGCGATCCGTCGCTCGTGAAATCGGCGCAACAACTGTGGCGCGGTGGCGATGCGGCGAACGCCGTGCCGGCGTGCGCGTCGTGCCATTCGCCGACGGGCGCGGGAATCCCGAAGAACTATCCTCGTCTCGCCGGCCAATGGGCCGACTACACGTATGCGCAGTTGAAGGCCTTCAAGGCAGGTGAACGAGGTGCCGATCCCGCCGGCAAGGATGTGAACGGCCGCGTAATGCAGTCGATCGCCAGGCAGATGAGCGACGCGCAGATGAAGGCAGTGGCCGACTACGCCGCCGGCCTGCGATAAAGCGTTTCATAATCGAAGCGCCCCGATTGCTTGGCGTGTGGTCGCGTCAACTCTGAAACGGTTTACCCGATTTTCGCCCGCCCGCGCGCCCCAATTGCTTGGGATATGCGCGTAGACTCTGAAACGGTTTACACGATTCTGGCCACCGCCCGTGCGCCCCGTCGCTTTTCGAGTGCGCTATGAGCCTGTCGGCGCGCACATGATCACGTTGTCCGGGCC
>JBKPOL010000383.1:0-3522 GCA_046733075.1 Pseudomonadota bacterium
GCCGTTACCTGCTTCGCATTCTGGACGAGCCGGACGCGCGCTGATGCAGGTGTCTCCCACGTCGTTGCCGGACGTGTTGTTGATCGAGCCCACCGTCTTCGGCGACGCCCGCGGCTTCTTCCTCGAGAGCTGGAATCGGCGGGTATTCGCCGAGGCCGGCATCGATGTCGACTTCGTGCAGGACAACCACTCCCGCTCGCGCTACGGCGTGGTGCGGGGACTGCATTACCAGATCGAGCACGCGCAGGGCAAGCTCGTGCGCGTGACCGAGGGAGCGGTGTTCGACGTCGCCGTGGATTTGCGACGCGCATCGCCGACGTTCGGGCGGCACGTCGCGCTCGAGCTGTCCGCGGCCAACCGCAAGATGCTGTTCATCCCGCCCGGGTTCGCGCACGGCTTCATGGTGGTTTCCGACGCGGCCCAGTTCCTCTACAAGACGACCGATTACTGGTGCCCCGAACACGAGCGCACGCTGCTGTGGAACGACGCCGCGCTCGGGATCGCGTGGCCATCGGGCATCTCACCCACGCTCGCGCCAAAGGATGCTGCAGGAACGCCGTTGTCCACCGCCGAGTGCTATGAGTAGGCAGGGGCGGTGAACGCGCAACTTCCGCTCATTCTTCTGCTCGGCGCGCGTGGACAGCTGGGTCGCGAACTGGCGGCGGCGCTCGCGGAATGCGGAACGGTGATCGCGTGCGACCGGACATCGGTCGATATCACCGATTCAGCATCGGTTGAACGCGTGCTTCGTGATTCACCGCCTGCGTTCATCGTGAACGCGGCGGCGTACACCGCCGTCGACCGTGCGGAAACGGAGCGCGATTCGGCTTTCGCGATCAACGCGACCGCGCCAGGAGTGCTCGCCGCGGCGGCGAGAAGAATCGGCGCACTGCTGTTCCACTATTCCACCGACTATGTCTTCGACGGCGACCGTGCGACACCCTATGACGAGGATGCATTGCCTCATCCGCTGAACGTCTACGGGGCGAGCAAGCTCGCAGGCGAGCAAGCGATTGCCGAGTCGGGCGCCATCGCGCTGACGCTTCGGACGAGCTGGGTGTACGGACGCCAGGGCCAAAATTTTCTGACGACGATGCAGCGCCTCGCGGCGCAGCGCGACGAGCTGCGTGTCGTCGACGACCAGGTCGGTACCCCCAACTGGACACGTGCGATCGCGCGCGCCACGGTCGCGTTGATCAAGCGTGGATCGACGGACCTTGCGAAGCACGCCGGCCTCTATCACTTGAGCGCAGTCGGCGCGGCAACGTGGTGCGAGTTCGCCCGCGCGATCCTGCGCGATACCAATGTTCGCGTGATTCCGATCACCACGGCGCAATATCCGACTCCTGCGAAGCGGCCGCGTTATGGCGTCCTCGATTCATCCCGCTTCGCCCGCACGTTCGGCTTTTCGCTTCCCGAGTGGTCGCTGTCCCTGCGCGAGTGTCTCCACTCCGCAACGGAACCGGCGCGCGCTTTCCCGGTCAACTGACCGCTCGTTTCTCAAGTGTCGGCGCGCCCGTGTTTGCTCATCCGCTGTAACGGGCGCAAGCGGCGATCGCGACGTTTGTAGGATTTGCAATGCGCGGCCTCGCAATGCAGCAAGGCGATTCGCGCTTAATTTGACAACGTGGCGCCCTCGTTGAATGCGCTTGCCACGGGTCCAGAAGGAGTCTTGCATGCCCGATGCTCGCTCACGCGTGCGCGCCATCCTCGCACTTGCGGCAGGTCTCGCGGCGGCCAGCGGTTGGCCTGTCAACGCGGAAGTACCGATCACTGCGGTTCCTCCTGCCGACTACAAGGGCACCGCCGCGATAGACAAGTCGGTGACGACGAAGATGTCGCTGTCCGGGGTCGCTCCTGCGGTGAGCGTCACGCTACCCGCCCCTACAGCGGCCGAGCGCGATGTGCTGAAGGCGCGTAACGCATCCCTGAAGACACAGGCTGGCACGAAGGCGACCCCAAAGCGCTCGCTCGCGGTTGCGTTCCCACGGGACGTACCGGTGGGATCGCGCTCCGTTGCGCTTTCGAGTCTTGCGTGGCAGACGCTTGCGGATGGCAGTCGGGCGGCGAAGGTGCAGGTTCGTTCCGAAGGTGCGGCCGCGTTGCGGGTTGCGCTTGAATTAACCGCTGCTGCACCGGGCGCCACATTTCGCTTTGCCGGCAACGGCGAACACGCGCAGACGTTCGGTCCGATGACGTCCAGCACCATCGCATCGGACAGCTTGCAGTTCGGAAGCTTCTGGTCGCCGGTGCTGGAAGGCGACGTCGCGACGATCGAGATCCACGTCAATGCGGGCGCGAGGACACCCGATGCAGCGTTGACCATCGCGAAGATCTCCCATCAGGTCGTCGCGCCCGCAGCGTTGCGCAACATGGATGCGAAGACGGTGCAGGATATTGGTCTCGCGGGTAGCTGCAATATCGACGTCGCGTGCGTCACGCCGCAAACGACTGCGCTTCAAGATGCCGCAAGAGCGGTCGCCGAAATGGAATTCACGCAGGACGACGGGTTCACGCATCTTTGCACCGGCACGCTGATGAACGATTCCATCGGCAGCAATACGCCCTACTTCTTCTCGGCCGCGCATTGTCTCAACACGGCGACCGCCGCGCGCACGCTCAATACATACTGGTTCTTCGACGCGATCGCGTGCGGCAACAATGCGGTGCCGCCCTTCGTGCAGCAGGCGAGTGGGGCGACGCTCCTCGCGCGAAGTGGCGATTGGGACTGGGCGCTCGCGCGCCTCAATGCACCACCGCCGCCGGGCGCGCATTTCTCGGCGTGGCGAGCGGAGACGATGCCCACGCAGACGCCGATAACGGTCCTGCATCATCCGCAGGCCGACCTCAAGAAATGGAGCGCCGGGTCCACCCAGGGATATCAGGTCTACACCGATGGATCGAGCTTCGCGCTCGTTCATTACGATCAGGGAACGACGGAGCCGGGATCGAGTGGCGCGGGCCTGCTGACCTTTTTGCAGGCGGGCGGTTATTACGAGTTGCGCGGCGGATTATGGAGCGGCGAAGCGTCCTGCCAGAACAAGTCGGCACTCGACGAATACTCGCGTCTCGACAACATGCTGCCGCTCACGCGAGCGTACCTGACGCCTGGCACACCGGGTACGCCGGGTCAGGCGGTGGCGGTGGAGTTCTACAACGCCTCGCTCGACCATTACTTCATCACCATCGATCAGGGCGAGATCAACGACCTCGACAACAAGGTCCATCCTGGCTGGGAACGCACCGGTATGCGCTTCCTCGCCTACGACAATCCGGCCGCGGGTACGAGCCCCGTGTGCCGGTTCTTCTTCGAGGGAGCGCCGTTCGGAAGCTCGCATTTCTATTCGGCGAGCCCCGCGGAGTGCGCGACGGTGGTCAACAATCCTCAGACTTATCCGGGGTGGATACACGAAAGCGCGAGCGTGTTCTATATCGCGCTGCCGAACCAGGCGACCGGAGCGTGCGCGGCCGGGACGCAGCCGGTCTGGCGCTTCTACAACCAGCGCAAGGTCAACCATCGGT
>JBKPOL010000384.1:0-9931 GCA_046733075.1 Pseudomonadota bacterium
GCGCGCCATCTCGCTGGCTGCGTGCCTGAATTTGTTGCTGCTTACCGGCGTCGCTTATGCCGACGAGGTTGCGATGGTCACCGGCGAGCATTGGGTGAAGTCGTCTGACGAGGCCAAGAAGGCTTACCTGATTGGTATCGCGAACGTGCTGCAGATCGAGCATGCATACCAGGCCACCAGTCCCCCGACCGACGCGCAGAGCCTCGTGCCGCGTTGGGCCAAGGGCTTGAAGGGGCAGACGCTCGACACTGTGCGTGATCAGCTGAACCGCTGGTACGCCGCGCATCCTGATCAAATACGGCGGCCCGTGCTCGAGACGATATGGTTCGAGATCGTCGTGCCCGGTTCATCCAAACCCAGCTGACGGAGGCTTCACCATGAAACGCATCGCCACGACCATCGCCGCCTTGTGCATGCTCGGTGCGCTGGGCTGCACGAGCATGACGCCCCAACAACAGGGCACCGTCACCGGTGCTGGGATCGGCGCCGCGGCCGGCGCCGGCATCGCGGCGATCGCCGGCGGCAGCGGCTGGACGGGTGCCGCGATCGGCGCGGTTGCCGGCGGCGTCGTCGGGAACATCAAGGGCAAGCAGCAGCAGCAGTAAAACTCGGTCCGCAGGGACCGCAGCGCGCCGCCCAGGTGCGCGCATCCTTTCGCACGCCTGGACTGCGGAGATGCGTAGGCGCCGGCGCGGCACTTCGCGCGCGGGCATCAAAGCGCAGCGCGCGCGCTCGGACTGCGCATGGCACGACCCCGGCTGGCGCGTCGCGTGTTCGCACGGGGCGACGCAGTCCCCGTCGGTGTGCTTCGGAACAGCCCTCCCGCGTCTTCCAATCGTCGCGGCGCGGGTCCGCGCCCCTGCAACTTGATCTGGCTTTCCCCGGCGTGGGCTAGGATGTGGTTGGCCCGCAGTCGAGCTTCGGAGGGAAGCATGCCTTGGAATGCGCGCTCGTCCATCCCGCGCGAACCGCGGATGCCGCTCACCGTATGCGTCGCGCTGCTGCTGATGGCCGTCGTGCTCGCGGTCGGAGGTGCACTCGGCGTCCATAACTATCTTTTGACTTCGCGCATCGTCCTCGATTCCGCGGACGCCGTGTTCCAACGCATGGGGCGCGAGGTCGCACTGGAACTCGCGCGCACGACGGCGCCGGCGGAGCTGCTCGTCGACGTCGTCGCGAAGCAGAGGATCAACGAAGCCACGCACTTCGACGAGCGCATGCGTGAGCTGCCGGCATTCGCCGAGGCGCTGCGCGAAAACGCTGCGATCTCGTCGCTCTACATCGGCTACGACTCGGGGGACTTCTTCCTCGTCCGCGCCTTGCGCGATCGCGAGACGCGCGAGGGACTGGCCGCGCCGGCGGGAGCGGCGTTCGTCGTGCAAAGCATTGAAGCCACGCAGGCGCACTCGGTGGCGTCAACGAAGTTCGTGTTCGTTGGCGACGACCTCGCCATCCTTGCCGCAGTCGAGCCGCGCGATTTCGGATTCGACCCACGTGTGCGCGGCTGGTACCAGGCGGCCCTCGCAGCGGATCGTGGCGTCCGCACGCCGCCGTACGTGTTCTACACGACGCACGAGCCAGGGATCACGTTCGCGCATCGCTCGCCGTCGCGAAAAAGTGTCGTTGGCACCGACATCACGCTCGCGCGCTTGTCGCAACTGCTGCAGAAGCAGGCCGTCGCGCCCTCGAGCGAGCTGTTCCTCGTGACGGGCGATGCGTACGTCGTGGCACAGAACGGCGCCGATCCGAGCGTAGTGCGGCGCTCGACGAATGACTCGAGCGGGCTCACGGCGCTCGCGAACGTGCCGCGTGCGACTTCGTCGGAGCTCGCACGGCGCATTGCTTCGAGCGCGACGGGACAGCCGTTCGACTTCGTCGTCGACGATCGTTCCTGGGTCGGTCGGGTAGAGCGCCTCGACGGCGACGGCGGGACGCGCTTTTACCTGGCGATTGCCGCGCCGCGCGACGAGCTGCTCGTCGGCGTGCGGCAGATGCACGAGCGCTCGATCATCGTGACGCTCGCCGCGATCGTGCTCGCCATGCCGCTCGCGTGGTTCGTCGCGTCGCGCGTGTCGCGCCCGCTGCATCGACTCGCCTCCGATGCGCGGGCAATCCAGTCGCTGGACTTCTCTCCCGCTCCACCGGTGAGCTCGATCGTGCGCGAAATCGATAACCTGGACAGCGCGCTTCGCTCCAGCCGGGAAAGCTTGCATCGCTTCGTGGACATCAGCGACGCGCTCGCGGCCGAACGCGACATGGGACGGCTGATCGAACGCGTGCTTCATGAGACGATGCAGCTTGCCGGCGCGAACGCCGCCGCCCTTCACCTGGTCGACCATAAACGCGGCGTTCTCGATGCTGCGCAGGCGGTTCGCGCAGACGGTGCCGCTGCGCCGATGCAACCCGCATCGCTGCCGCTCACGGGCGACCGGGACGGTCCGACGCCGATCGTGCGAGCGGCCCTCGACGCCCGGACGATCATCGCAGATCTTCCACACGACAATGCGACCATTCGCCAATGGCTTGGCGCCGATGTCGGGCCAAACCCGCTGACGTGGCTCGCGACGCCGTTGCGCAACCGTGCCGGCGAAGTCATCGGCGTGCTGAGCCTCGTGAGCAGCACAGTGCGCGCCGACGGCGTACGCCCGCAGGTCGTCGCCTTCATCGAAAAGCTGTCCGGCGTAGCCGCGATCGCCATCGAAACCCAGCGGTTGCTCGCCGAGCAGAAAGCGCTCCTCGATGCGTTCATCCAGCTTGTCGCAGCGGCGATCGACGCGAAATCACCATACACGGGAGGGCATTGTCAGCGCGTCCCGGCGCTCGCCAAGATGCTCGCCCAGGCTGCGTGCGATGCGCGCGAGGGGCCGTATCGCGACTTTCGCCTGACCGACGATGAGCGTGAAGCACTGCACATCGCAAGCTGGCTCCACGATTGCGGCAAGGTCACGACGCCGGAGTATGTCGTCGACAAGGCAACCAAGCTTTCGACGATCCACGATCGCATCCACGAGGTGCGAACCCGCTTCGAAGTGCTGAAGCGCGATGCGGAGATCGCGTTCTTGAAGGACCGGCTCGCTGGCGGGGACGAGGCGACGCTCGCGCTGCGACTCGCATCGCAATTGCGCGCGCTCGACGACGACTTCGCGTTCATTGCAAGCTGCAACGCGGGCAGTGAATCGATGGACGATGCGGCGATCGAGCGCATCCAGCGCATCGCGCAGCGCACGTGGCAGCGCACGCTCGACGATCGGATCGGCATCTCGTGGGAGGAACTCGCTCGCAAGGAGCGGCGCCTCGCGACGGTCCTCCCAGCGACCGAGTCGCTTTTAACCGATGCACCCGAGCATCTGATCGGGCGGCACGCCGGCGAGCTGATACCGGACGACAATCGATGGGGCTTCAGACTCACCGTTCCACAACACCGCTACAACCTCGGCGAAGTGCACAACCTGACCGTGCGCCGCGGCACGTTGACCGCCGAGGAGCGCTACAAGATCAACGACCACATCGTGCAAACGATCGTCATGCTGGAAAACCTGCCGTTCCCGCGGCACCTCGCCGATGTTCCGGAGATCGCCGGCGGCCATCATGAGACGATGGACGGACGCGGCTATCCACGTCGCCTCGTCGGCGGCCAGATGAGCACGCTCGCGCGGATGATGGCGATCGCCGACATCTTCGAGGCGCTGACGGCCGTGGACCGCCCTTACAAAAAGGGCAAAGCGCTGTCCGAGTCGCTGCGGATCATGTCGCGCATGCGCGACGAGCGGCACATCGACGGCGACCTGTTCGACCTTTTCCTCACCTCCGGCGTGTACCGACGCTACGCCGAGATCTACCTCGACAGAAGCCAGATCGACGACGTCGACGTGACGACGCTGCGCGGCGACGGCGCACCGCTCCGGGATCGGCCGGTCCCCGCGTGACAACCCGTTCGCGCTATGGCCGAAACCAGGCGTTGCCGACGATGAAATAGAACGCCGTCGTGCCGGGACTGTGAGCCACGTCGACGCCGACGTGCATGCCGAACTTGCGCGCGAGCTCGTAACGGAAGCCCGCCCCGCCCGCGCCGATGCCTTGGGTGAACGAAACGGCCTGGCCGCGTGACCACGACCTCCCGGCCCCGCCGAACGCGACGACGCTCCACCGTCCTTGAAACTGCCAGCGAACTTCGAGCTCGAGCGAGACGGTCTCGTCGCCCTGATAGCGCACGTCCGGGACGCCGCGCAACGTGACGAAGGGTCGCAGGAAAAACGGCGTACCGCCCGATGCGCGTGCATAGTTGATTCGCGCTCCGAGCGTCACGTCGTGTGGCAGCGTTTTCCAGGCCATGAGGATCTGGTCGAAACGCTCGAAGTCTGTCGTCGCGCCGAGCGTTTCCCGAGACAGCAGGTACGCCGATTCCGCGTAAACCCCGCGCGTCGGCGTGAATATGTTGTCCCGCGTGTCGTACTCGAGGATCGCGGTGGGCGCGGAGACGGTGACGCGCGCGCGATCGGCGAGCCCGGGAAAGATCGGCTCCTCGCGAAGCTTTGGATCGACGTTCGCGTAGACGTAGCGGACGCCGAGGGCCCACGGTGAGCGCGGTTGCAATTGCCAATTCACCTGTGCCACCGCGCCGCTGAACTGCAGCGAATAACGTACGGCCCGATTGACATCGGCCCGATCCGCGCCGAATCCGAAAAAATCGAGGTTGATGTTGCCCGTGCCTCCACCCGCCAGCGTGCGCAGCCGGCCGTCGAGCCAGCGGCTCGTGTCACCGGCAAACGCCGCCCAGGTGCCGTTCTCGGTCGCAAGACCGCCGATGGCAGAGATGTTCGGACGCGCCCAGCCTTCGCTGCCTGCTTCGCGCCGGGGTCGCAAGAACATTCCGACGGCGCCGCCGCCGTAGCCGACAGCAGGCTCGGTGACGACGATAGGCACCGGCAGGAAGCCGCGCGGATCCTCGAGGAACGACGACACGTCGAACATGCCGTCCTCCGCATCGAAGAAACGGCTGGCGCGCGTGGCGGGGCGGCTATCAGCCGACGATTCGCTGCCTGGAGGCAGGGGCGTCTGTGCCTCGAGACTGCTCACCCATGCCGCCGCGCAGGCCGTGATCAGCATGCCGGCGTAGCGCCGAGCGGCGCGCGGATCCACTGCGCAGAACACAATCACATGACGAGCTTGAGGAGCCGCGTCACCATTTCCTCGGCGGGAATCACGGTCAACAGCAGCGGGGCGACGGGCAGCAGCGTCGCGATCGCAACCGTCATGATCGCCTGGCGCGTGATCGGAACGAGACGGGTGCTGCGCACCGTTTCGAGGCTGTTGGACAAGTCGGCGAGCGACTGGATGTCGGCACTGCCCAGTGGCGTTGCATCCGCAGGCAGGCCCTCTGGCAGCCAGGTGCGCTCGAAGTCCCGCACATAACGCTGTGACAGCCTGCCGTAGGCGCGCATCGTCGCACGTTTCGCCGCCGCCGCCTGGGGCGCGAACACGACGAGCGGCCCGAATACGAGCAACAGGACGAAACCGACAATGAGGGCGACTTCGATTTTCGAGTCCGCGAGCGTTCCGCCGACGTAGAGGATGCGGTTTGCAATCACGCCTGCGACCAGCGCGCCGTGGGCCATGGCGAGCGGCACGAACGCGAACGCCGTATGGGCGAGGAAGCCGAATCCCGCCATGCGGTCGGCGTGCATCGCGGAAACATGCAAAGGAATCCGCGACACGTGCCAGAGAAAGCGCAGCCATACCAACAGCCGGAAATACCAGCGCAGCAGCAGAAACTGGAACACCGGCACGCTGACGTACGCGAACCACATGCCGGCCGCGGTGAAACCGGATCGAGCCGACGAGCTGTCCGCGTACCACGTCGGGACGTCGAGGGCAGCGACCTCGCGCCAAAGCACCGGTATGCCGAGCGCGTAGATGAGGACGACCATCGCGATCTCCGCGGCAACCGAATTGCGAAGCCGGATCGCGGAGCGAACCGCGACGCGAAAGCGTTCGAGCGATTCGGATGAAACGAGGCCCCGAACGACGAACTCGCTCGCGACCGAGCGTAAGCGTTGGTGAACGACAAGCTCCGCGATGATCAACAGCGGCAAGGCAACGAGAAACCGCGCATGGACCTCGACGTCCTTCAGGAACGGAACGGCGACGGCATCGCCGAACGCGCGGCCGCCGGCGACGGCAAGCAATAGCAGCGGCAACCAGACGAAGCCGGTGATGACGACAATCCGGCGACGCAAAAGCTCGAGCGCGTCGCCGCTGATGTGCGCGCGACGCAGCGCCTGGAACAGCGGTCCGCCGAGAATGATCGAGAAGTCGGCCGGGTCGCCCGGTTCCCCGCCTGGAGCGGTGATGTCGCGCGCAATCTTCGACGCGAGTTCTGCGGCCATCAGCGCCTCCGGATGTGCAATGTCGAGTGGGCCGACGATTCCTCGCCGGCAAGCTGCTAGCGACTGTCGCCGGGCGCGTCTCCTCCCAGCCGCTCGCCGATCTGCTTTTTCAGCCGCTCGACGATGTCGTTCACGATTTCGCGCGTCTGCGCTTCACCGAGCGCGCCGGTGGTCTGGTCGCGGACGTGGTAATGCATCATCAGCGCGTTGCGCAGCTTGGCGAACGCGGCGGGATTGCGCGTTCCGCACACCGAGTCGTCGTTCTTCAGGACGCGCTCGATGATTCCGGGGTCCAGGATGCGCACGTTGCAGGCGATGGCGAGCCGCGCAACTTCCCGGGCCATGTCGTCCAGGTTCTTGCCCCACCACCCGCCGCCCAATTCGGTCTTCTGCTTGCTCATCGCCTGGCTCCTTCGCTTCCGACAACGCCATGTCGGGCAGCTTGTGCGCGACTCGGCCCGACGTTACCCCACCGTGCGGCTTTGGTGATGCTGGAGCGTCACCTCGCGTCCGTCTTCACTTTTCTGGACACTTCGCAATGAGAGCGATCTGCGTGCCCGATTGGCGCGGAGTGGAAGTACCATTCGGTCATGGACGACGTGACGCATGCAACGCCGTTGACCCGCGACCTCACGCGCACCCTGCTCGCCATCCTGCTGATCGCGGTGCTCATCGGCACGTCGTTCTATGTGCTGAGTCCGTTCCTGCTGTCGCTCGTCTGGGCCATGATGATCGTCGTCGCGACGTGGCCGCTGATGCTGAAAGTCCAGGCCGCATTGCGGCGGCGCGCACTGGCGGTGGCCCTGATGTCGGTTGCCATTCTGCTCGTATTCGTGGTTCCGCTGCTGCTCGCCGTGCAAACGGTCGTCTCCAACATCGATACGATCACGCGCTGGATGCGCTCGCTTGCGACCGCCTCGATCCCGCCCCCGCCCGAATGGGTCGTGAAGATTCCGCTGATCGGCGCCCGGGTCGCCGAGCATTGGACCGCGCTTGCGGCGGCTGGTAGGGAGGATCTCACGAGCCGCATCGCACCGTACGTCGCGGGCGTCGCGCAATGGCTGGCCGGGGCGCTCGGTAGCGTCGGCCTGCTGACGATCCAATTCCTGCTGACCGTTTTGATTGCGGTAATCATCTATTCGCGCGGCGAGGCCGCGCGCGATGCTTTGATTCGCTTCGGCCGCCGCCTTGCCGGCGATCGCGGCGAGCGCGTGGTGCTGTTGGCGGGTCAGGCGATTCGCGCGGTTGCGCTTGGCGTCGTCGTGACCGCGCTCGTGCAGACGGTACTTGCCGGCATCGGTCTCGCGATCGCGGGCGTGCCCTTCGCAAGCCTTTTGACCGGCGTCATTCTGCTGCTGTGCATCGCGCAGATCGGGCCGATCGTCGTGCTCGTTCCGTCGGTGATCTGGCTGTTCTGGAACGATGCCAATGCATGGGGCACGGCACTGCTCATCTGGACGATTCTCATCGGCGCGCTCGACAACATCCTGCGCCCGCTCCTGATCCGAAGAGGCGCCGATCTGCCGCTGCTGCTCATTTTCGCGGGCGTCATCGGCGGCTTGCTCGCCTTCGGCATCATCGGGCTTTTCGTCGGCCCGGTCGTGCTGGCGGTCGCCTACACGCTGCTCAACGAATGGATGGGCGAGCGCGCGTGACGCGTCGCTCGCCAGCGGGGGCGCACCGCACGTCGCCCACGAGCTGCAGTTGGCACATATGAACCCGGCCCGCTCAGCCGCCGCGCGGCCACGATGCGTTCTGCGTGGGGCCGCTATGAATCGACGAGCTCCAGCTGCGTGCCCATCACTCGCACGCGATCGCCTTCACGCAGCAGCAGCGGCTCGTACCGTTGCGGAATGACGCGCGTCTCGCCGCTGTCCATCTTGACCTTCACGTCCCAGCGCCGCTTCTGATAGGCGTTGGGACGGTTCGCGTACACGGCGCCGCCTGCCGCGCCGATCATCACGACGTTGCGGCTGCCGTCCGCACCGAACGCGATCGCCGAGCGTCCTTCCATCCCACCGGGATTGGTCAACGACGACGTCGACGACATGCCGCCAAGCGGAGTCCACTGCTCTTCCTGAGTCGATACCTGGATCGACACGATCACCGCGCAGCTGTCGCAGCCCGCTGGGGTGGTGGTCGCCTGCCCGGCTGCAAATCCGGCTGCGAGGAACGCGATCAGTGCACCGGCGAGGCGTGCGTCAATCGGGCAGCGCATTGAGATAGAACATCGCGTTGAGAAGCGGGCTCGGCCTGCCGAGGGCCGCAAGCCATTGCTGGTATACCGAATCGATGTCGCCGCGCTTGTACATTGCGACGAGGGCGCGATTGACGGCGAGACGAAAATCCGGATCGTCGCGGGGAACCATGATCGCGTACGGCTCGAGCGAGAAATCGTCGGGCAACACGGCGAGGAAATCCCCTGAGCGCAGCATGATCTGCGTGAGCACGATCCGATCTCCGGCATACGCGTCGACCCGTCCTTCGCGCAACGCCGCAGCGCCCTCCTCGGGCTTGGCCACGTTCACGACCGTGGCTTTGGCGCCAGCCACGCCAAGCGCCGCGATCAATGCGCGCTCGGTCGTGGTGCCGCCGATGACTGCAACGCGCCGGTCCTTGAGATCCGCGAGGCGCTGTACCGGAGATTGCGTGCGAACGGCCAGCGCACCGCCGTCGACGAAAATCGGAACGCTGAAATCGACGCGCTCCATTCGGGAGAGCGTCATCGTCGTCGTGCCGCATTCCGCATCCGCGCGCCCGCTCGTGATCGCCTCGATTCGATCGGCGGCGTCGACGGCAATCCATTTGACGTCGAGCGTAGAGAGGCGGAGCTCGCGCTGGATCGCCTGCGCGACGCGCGTGCAGAGCTCGACCGTGTAACCGCGCACACGGCCATCGCGGTCCTTGAACGAGAACGGCGCAGCGCCGTCGCGATAGGCGAAGACGATCGCGCTGCGGTCGCGGATGCGCTCGAGGGTGGTCGCGGCCTGCGCCGCGCTCGCGATGAGCGCCGCGACGACGACCGCGCCGCCCAGACCGAGCCGCCGAAGCTTCACGAGACCCACTGCGGTACTCCCTGGCCCCCGCCCCGCATTTTCACCGCGGAGTCGGTCGAACGATCCGCCGCCCCGGCGGTTCGGGTGGATCGCCGGCGTCTGCGCGTGACGCCGGCCCTTTCACTTCGACACTTAGTCGACTAGAAACGGAAGTCGACGCCGCCGACGACGCTGTCGATCCGGATCCTATCGTTCTTGAACCACTCGACGAACACGCCCCAGTTCGGCAGGAAATTCCAGCGTCCGCCGACGCCATAGGTCGCTTCGTCCTGCCGCTGGTTCTGGTTCGCGACGCCGCCGAGCGGACCGTTCGCGTTGAACTTGAGCTCCGAATGCGCGTAGCCGATCCGGCCGTACAGGTCGAACTGGTTGATCGGCAGGATGCCGACGAGCGAGATGCCGACCGAATGGGCCTTGACCGTACCATCGACCGGCACGAACGACCCGATGGCGTTGCCGTCGAAGCGATAGCGCCCGAAGTCGTAATAC
>JBKPOL010000385.1:0-3363 GCA_046733075.1 Pseudomonadota bacterium
GCGTTTCGCCGAGGACACGCGTCGGTCGCTGGAGCCGCGCGGCAGTGAACGCCCTGTTGACGGCCAACGGTCCGGAACTCACCAGCGCGCCATCGCAGCGCACGAACGCAAGCAGCTCGCCGTGTGCATCGGCGACGGCGATCGCCGCGCTCTTGCCCCGGACTTCCACAGCACGCCGGATCGCGTCGAGCGCAGCGAGCGCGCCCCGGTGCTCGAGTGCCCGTGCGTCGGTCACGCGACTTTCACGAATTGTGAATTCTTGAGCGAGGACGCAAAGCCGTCGAAGACCTCGTTCGTCTTGCGCCAGCTTGGCAGTTTCTTCATCTCGGACAACCACCGCTGCACGTTGGGGTATGCCGAATAATCGCTGCCCACCGCTTCACCGAGCGTCACGAATGGCGCGGCGAAGTAGTCGGCAATCGTGATCGCGCTTCCGCACAGATAGCGGTTGTTCGAACCGAGGATGTCCCTGTCCAGTATCCGGAGCCATCCCTTGGCGCGTTCACAGCCCCATGCGAGCGTCGCCGCCTGCGCTTCCTCGCTCGATCGCTTGTGCGTCGGAAAGATCTGCGGATACACCAGGTTGTAGGCAAGGTCCCGGCAGAGTTGCGTGTTGATCCAGTCCATCCGCTCGTTGACACGCGCGCGCGCCTGGAGATCGGTCGGGTAAGCAGGCGATTTGAGTTTGTCGGCGAGGTACTTGAGGATCGCCGAACTTTCGGTCAATCGAAACGAACCGTCCTCGAGGACCGGAACCATCCGGTTCGGGTTGATCGCCACGTATTCGTCCTTATAGTGCTCGCCGGTGAACAAGTCGACGACCTTGAATTCGACTTCGGCGCCCTGCTCGGCCGCGAACAACATGATCGGGCGGCTCGTCGTGGAAGCGGGATGGTAGTAGACCTTCATGCTCGGGCTCCTGCGGTCAGACGGCGGGCGCAAGGTTCGCCTGCAGCCGGTGGATGAGGACATCGATGAGATCGCGACCGTCGGACGACTTCAGACGGTGCTGCTGCAGTGCGCGCACGAACTCGGGCTTCGCGAACGCCTCGTAGTCCGCGCGTATCAGGATTCCCGCGATCGCCCGCTGCACGTCGAGCGACTTGGTCACCGGAAAGAGTCCCGTCAGCACCTGGAGGCTTTCACGATCGGAGAGACGACCGTGCGAAGCGAGCGTCTCAAGCGCGCGCGCCTGTCCCTCGGCGTTCTTCATCCGCACGATCGCGGTCGCGAGCACGCGAAGCTCGTTCACATCGACGATCGGCCGGTGTCGCACATAGACATGAGCGATCTCGATGTCGCGCTCCCTCCCACTCGTCAGTGCCCGCAATACCCGGCCGCGTGCGTCGCGGTCGCCGAGGCACGCGAGCACCGCAGCCCGCCCAAGGTGCTGCATGCGAGACGGAGCAAGATTAACGCTAGTTGCCGCGTCGTCGAGGTTGCGCTCGCGATTCAGCGTGCAAATGGCGTCCACCTCGGCGGCGCCGGTGTCGCTTCGCGCAAGCTGGTCGCCGATCATCCGTACGAGCTCGGAATGCTTCTCGGAATCGGACAACCAGCCGAACCGTTCCGCGAGCGTGATCATTCGCGCACGCACTGCAGGGTCATCGACGTCGCGCATGAATTCGACGTAGCGCGTGCGAGCCGATCGGTCGGCGGCGATTGCCGCGGGCGGCGGCGCGCTCGCCACCCGTTCTTCCCCGGTGGCGCTGAACGATGACGCGTACTTCTCGAGCCGGTCGAGAAACATTCTGACTTCCGCCATGTCCCGGCCGAGGAGCTGATGAACGAAATCGACCTTCTGCTCGCTCGAGAGGCGGTCGTCTGCGAAATGGCAAACGTCCTGCCGATAGGCCGCCTGTGCATCGGCATCGCTCGAGCCCGCCGTCACGGTCATCGAAACCGGCGCGAACAGCGTGAGCAGCTTGCCGCTTGCGCGGCCACTCCCCACTTCCGCGACGCCGCCCTCCTGGAAGTAGCGCTCGAGTATCGGGGCAGCGGAACGTCCGAGCGGCGCCTTCGATGAGAAGCCGTAAATAACCGGCACGTCCTTGAAGATCTGCCGCATCCGGTCGCGATTCGTTTCCGCATGCCGTTCCCGAAGAATGTCCCCAAGGCGCTCGGCATCCGCGGCCGAATGACCAGAACGAACGAGCGCGCGCACGATCTCCGCGGATACGGTTTTCGCCGGCTCCGCGTTCAGCGTATTGCAGCCGAAGAGATACACCTCTTTCAGCTGGGAGAAGAGTCCGGGACACGAATCGCTGCATGAAACGCGTTCCATTTCACTCACGGGCAGCGACTCACTCGCGTCGACACGGTCCGAGTAGAACTCGTCGCCGCCATCGAAATGCCCGGATATGAGCAGCGCATCGCAGCGCACGCCCTTCCGGCATGCGGACGCAAGCCAGTCGGGCCGACCGCGTTCCACGAGCTCGACGAAGTCGAACTGATCCGCCGGCATGCTCCGGCGAAACATCTCACGCTCGTCGGACGAATTGACCGTAATCGTGCAGACAGTCTTCCTGTCGGCAAGTGCGTCGTACGGAGAGAGGCTGGCGAGCGCAAGCGCCAGCAGGAAAAGCTTTGGTGACCGGGGCATCTACGAACGGCAGAAGGACAAAAAACGGCGCCAAGTATTGCACGTTCGGGAAGCGGCGGGAAATCGGGTTATCGGCGCGCCGAGGCCGGCGGCGCCGCGCGGACTTCGGGGTCAGGCGTAACGAGGATCAGGAAACGTCCAGCCGCCGTATGAGGACATCGATCAGGTCCTGTCCATCCGGTGATTTGAGGCGATGCTCTCGGAGCTCGCGCACAAGGTCAGGCGTCGCGATCTGCTCGAAGTCCGCGCGGATCAGCACGCCCGCTATCGCGCGTTGAACGGTCACCGACTTGACGTTCGGAAACAGGCTGGTCACGAGTACGAGCGTTTCACGGTCCTGCACTCGCAGGTGGGCGAGGGCGTCGAGCGCGCGCGTCTGGGCGACGGGGTCCGTCATCCTTGCGATCCCCAAAGCGATCTCACGGAGCTCGCCGATGTCCCGCAGCGGACGGTGTCGCAGATAGACCTGCGCGACCTGCGCATCGTCGTCCCGGTCGCTGACGAGCGCACGCACGACCCGCAACTGGTCGATTGGGCTCCCCAGGCACGCGCGCATTGCGACTCGTCCGATGTCGGGTTCCTCAAGACCGGGCAGCCGGTCCAGCGCTTCGTTCAGCGCGCGGTCTTGGTTGAGCCGGCATACGAGATCGACGTCGGCAGCGGTCACCGTCAATCGCCCGAGCAAGTCCACGACCATGTGCGCGAGCTCGTCCCGTCGTTCCAGGGGCGACAGCCACCCGAAATTCGCCGCAACGTCGATC
>JBKPOL010000386.1:0-4221 GCA_046733075.1 Pseudomonadota bacterium
ACGCTGTCATCGGGGAGAACGGAGAGTTCCAAACCACGCTCTACGGAGCAACGCGCACCTACATAGCGAGCAACCAGCCGGCCAACACCCCGGCCAGCGCACGTACTTGTCTGAGGTTTGATTAAGTGTCGATCTCTGCAACGACCGGATCGGCGGCGAACAATTCGGGCTCGGTGACGAGTCTCGCGCTGCCTTCGATCACGACGACGACGGGCCGCGATGTTGTCGTTGCGATCGCGCTCGGCTCGACGGGTTCATCGGTCAGCTCGATCTCGAACTCGGCCGGAAGTTATGCGAGCTGGACACTCCAAAAAGCCAAGAACGGCTCAGGGGTTCGCGTCGAGATATGGACGGCGCACGTTTCGACGGGCGCGGCGACCGTGTTCACGGTCAACATCTCGGGCGCGACATCGGTCTCGGCGCAGGTCGAAGAGTATTCGGGCGTCAGCGGGTTCAACAACACCAGCAGCACGAGCGGGAACAGCCAGAATCTCGGCGACAGTCTTACAACGACGCAGCAGAGCAACTACGTCGTCGCCGCGATCGGCTTCTCGTGCCAGTCGGGCGACACGCTCACCGCCATCACGGGCACGTCGAGACAGTCAAGCATACCGGCAGCGACGGCGACGGGCGGCGCCCTTTACGACAACACGGCTGCGATCTCTTCGACCGTGCAGATTGTCTCCCGCATCTCCAGCACGCGCCAATGGGCGATCGCGACTTTGGAACTATTGAGCGGGGGCGTGAGCAGCACCGTCGTTCCCTACGCCACGGCGACGGCAGCAGACATCGGCAACGACGCGGTGCTACACACGTCGGGGCAGCCGAGTTACACGGCCGACTTCCTATTGCTGAAAGTGCAAGCGCCGGACTCTTCCGCTCTACCGCCGAGCAGCTACGTTCCCGTGCCTTACGCGCAGCAGCTCAAAGGCGGCACGACCGGAGTCGCGTATTCAGAAACCATCAGCGCACAGGGCGGCACGTCGCCGTACACCTTCGCCCGGACGAGCGGATCGCTGCCGACAGGGCTCTCGCTGAATACTTCGACGGGCGTGATCTCAGGAACGCCGAGCGTTGCGGGCACGTACAGTTTCACCATCCAGGCGACCGATCACGGCGGCTTTACCGGCTCGACTTCGTTTCAGATCGCGATCGCGGCACCCAGCGCGGGCGGCGGCTCTTACACCTTTCTGAACTGACTTGCGTCAACTGATCGGCATCACGACGTGCCACCCCTACCGCGATCGCGCTGCGGCCATTCGCAACACCTGGGCGCGTGAAGTCGAAGATGCTGATGTGCGCTTCTTTTTCGGGCGCGGGCCGAAGCTGCATGATGACGAAGTGATCCTCGACTGCCCGGACGGGTACCAGTACCTCACGCACAAAACGCAACTGATGCGGCGCTGGGCGCTAGCGCAGAACTACGAGCGGCTGATCAAGGCCGATGATGACTGCTATCTGCGCCCGGAGCGGCTCGCGAAGGTGGCCCCGCTCGACTACATCGGCCGCCTGCGCGGTCCTTCCGGCAACTATGCGGCGCCGTACTGCTCGGGCTTTTGCTACGCACTATCACGGCGTGCCCTTGAGGCACTCGCGCCGCTTGAATGGAAGGCCGATGACGACTTCGCGGAAGATCGTTGGACCGGGAACCAACTGCTGAAACTCGGCATCGCGGCGGTGAATGATCCGAATTTCATTGTCGAGTACTCGAAAAACACCGCCGTCAGCGGCCGCGAGCCACCCCTTCATGGAAACCGTGTTGTGGCGTCCTGCGAGTACCGGCCCGATCTGATGCACACCGTGCACCAGCAATTCCACAGCGGCAAACTGTCGCAGCTCGCGCCCTACCGGCAGCCGGCGGGCTCGCTCGCGCGCGTCGCGATCATGATCAAGACCTTTCTGCGCGACGGCTTCCTGATGAAGTGCCTGGACGGCCTAGAAGCGAATTTCCCCGATGCGAAGATCGTCGTCGTCGATGACGGCCGCGAGTGTCGGCCGAAGATCACGCGCTATGCCGAGCTGCGGAGGAAGCATCACGCCTGCGTGTGGCTGCCCTTCGATTCCGGCTTCGGCGCGAAGGCGAACGCCGCCATCCCCCATTGCGATCGCGAGTATGTGTTGATCGGCTCGGATGACTTCGACTTCTCTGATCCGCGCGTGCGCTCAGGCGTCGAGCGAATGCAGACCGTGCTCGATCATGTGCCCGCGCTCGGGCTGGTTGCCGGCCGCGTCGATTCGAACCCGTATGAGTTCTGCTGGGAACACGGCGTGCACAGTCTTCGCGAGATCCCAGGCTGGCGCGGCACGAGCGAAGTCGAGGGTGTCAGGTACCACCCCTGCGATCTGACAGTGAACTATTCGCTGATCCGGCGCAAGGTCTTCGAGCCCGAGTTTGGCGCGCTGCACTGGGACGGCGGCGACGTGAAGATCGGTGGCGGCGAGCACGCGGCCTTTTTTCTCGATCTGCAAAAGACGTACTGGGGCGTCGCCTACGTTGAAGGCGCGAACATCTGCCAGCTTCGGCCGACGTTGATCACGGACGAATACCGCGCATGGAACTCGCCCGAATATCCCAAGATGCGCGCGCGTGCGCGACAGCCAGGGCGGCCTTGTCTGAAGGCGCGCCGCATCGACACGTACATCTTGGGCGACGGCGCCGTCGAGCAGTCTTAATTCTCGAAAAGGACACCCCTATGTGGATCTGGATCATCAAGACCGGCGAGCTGGTGCGCGACGGCAAAGTGGTCGGCGTCGGCTACTCAGGCGGGAACAAGGGCAAAAACCCGGAAGGCAAAAACAATCCGGCGATGCAGCACGTACACGACATCGGCCCCATTCCCTGCGGCGAATACGAAGTGCACGGGCCGCCCTTCGACGATCCGCGGCTTGGCAAGTACGTCATGCGACTCCTGCCGCGCCCTGGTACTAACACCTTCGGGCGTTCCGGCTTCTGCTTCCACGGTGACAATAAGGAGAATCCGGGCTGCGCATCGGAAGGCTGCCCGATTCAGTCGCGCGCGGTGCGCGAGCAGGTGTGGGACTCGGGCGATCGCTGCTTTTACGTGCTCGCAGAAAAGCCCAGCACTTACGTCCTCGAGCAGGGGCTGCCGCGCGAGAAAGACGAAGAGGAAAACATCCATGGCTGACGTTGTCGGATTTCTGCGCAAAGGTTTCCCCTTCCTGGCGACGGCGCTCTCGCTCGGTGGCCCGCCGGGCAACTTAGCTGCGGCCTCGCTGGGCAAAGTGCTCGCGATCGACAAGCCCACGCCCGCGAACGTCCTCAAGGCGCTAGAGACCGACGTCTCACCCGAGAAGCTCGAACATTTCAAGCAGGCCGAAGCCGAACTCGCGGCGCAGATGAAACTCGCCGGGTACGATCACGCCGAAGACATAGAAGCGCTCGGCGCCGCCGATCGCGCCGACGCGCGGCAGAGGGAGATCAAGACCGGCGACAAGTGGACCCCGCGCGTGCTGGCCGGCTCCATGGTGCTGGCCTGGTTCTCGATCGAGGGGTTCCTGCTGCATCAGGCGTTTCGCGGCGGCCCTGAGCCATCGTCTTCGATGTCCCAGATTGTGGGCGCGATCTCGCGCATGGCCGACGCAGCCGTCACCCTGGTACTGGGCTATTATTTCGGGTCTTCAGCCGGGCGCGATCACTCGACAGCCGTCAAGCAGGAAAATGCCCACTGAATCGACTGCTGGGCATCAGTAAACGTCGCAATCCGTACCTACGGAAGATGTTCCATCTTCTACACTCGAGGGACTTGAAAGAGTTAATGAAGATCAATGACTCGGGCGGAAAATGTAGTCTTCGGGACCTGAGCCACTGACTTTCTTGGTGTTGCCCCGGGCAGGAATTATGCGCCTCGCCCGTCAGTTGCGACTCCGATCTGAGCGTGAGCTAGCGCCCGAGCAAAAACCTAAATCTATGATTTTTCTTTCTTCGATTTTTCTTTCTTCATCTTCACCGAGGTGACATGGATTTCGTTCTTGGCTGCGTCCTCATGCCCCTTCACCGTCACTTCGTGTCCCTCGTGTCCCTTTAACGCTTCTGGATTGCTAACCGTCCAACTCTTACCCGCGTCATCGGTAAGAGTCTTTCCATCGTCGCTAACTTTGCCCTTGACGCTCTTAGTCTTTGCCGATGTCTTTTCAGACGGCGTCTTTGCACCCTGCATGCCGGGGTCTTGCTTCATGGTGTCCTGAGCAGCAGCAAACACG
>JBKPOL010000387.1:0-5007 GCA_046733075.1 Pseudomonadota bacterium
CATAATGACCGATCACCAGCCACGTAAACCCGCCGTCGCTGAAGCCGGTACATCGTCCGAGGCAGACGGCCAGGCGCTCGCGGAGCGCGTTGCACGCGGCATGTACGCGAGCGATCGAGCTTCGCGCGCGCTCGGCATGGAGATCGCGAGCGTAGGCCCCGGTCGCGCGGAGATGACGATGGCGGTTCGCGACGACATGCTGAACGGTCACGCCATCTGCCATGGCGGCTTCATTTTCCTGCTCGCCGACAGCACGTTCGCCTTCGCCTGCAACAGCTACAACCGCAACACGGTTGCGCAGGGCTGCTCAATCGACTATCTGGCGCCCGCGCATTCGGGCGACGTGCTGCACGCCATCGGGGTCGAGCGCAGCCGCAGCGGCCGCACCGGCGTCTACGATATCGAGGTGCGCAACCAGCACGGCAGCATCGTGGCGCTATTTCGCGGCAAGAGCTATCGGATCGACGGTCACGTCGTCGACGAGACGTAGGTTTCGTACGTCCTTCCTTGAGGAGCGCGCATGCCGACCCGGACACCGCGACCCGTCACGCTGGAGGCGATAGAAACGGCGAGCCGCGACGAGCTCTCGTCGCTGCAACTCGAGCGTCTGCGCCGGTCGCTTCGCCACGCATACGAAAATGTCGCCCACTACCGTCGCACGTTCGACGAGGCCGGCGTTCACCCGGACGACGTGCGCACGCTCGCGGATCTCGCGCGCTTTCCGTTCACGACGAAAGCCGATCTTCGCGACAATTATCCTTTCGGCATGTTCGCCGTGCCGCGCGAGCGCGTGGTGCGAATCCACGCTTCGTCGGGCACGACGGGCAAGCCCACCGTCGTCGGCTATACAACCGGCGACATCGACACGTGGGCGACGGTGATGGCGCGCTCGATCCGCGCAGCCGGGGGCCGCGCCGGAGACATCTGTCACATCGCGTACGGTTACGGTCTCTTCACCGGCGGCCTCGGCGCGCATTACGGCGCGGAGAGGCTCGGCTGCACCGTTGTGCCCATGTCGGGCGGCCAGACGGAGCGGCAGGTGCAATTGATACGCGACTTCCGCCCCGACATCATCATGGTGACGCCGTCGTACATGCTCGCCATCGCCGAAGAAATGCAGCGACAGGGGATCGACCCCCGAAGCTCGTCGCTGTCGATCGGCATCTTCGGCGCGGAGCCGTGGACCCCGACGATGCGGAGCGCGATCGAATCCGTCATGGAAATCGACGCAATCGACATCTATGGATTGTCGGAAGTGATTGGTCCGGGCGTCGCCCAGGAGTGCATCGAGACCAAGGACGGCCTCACCATTTGGGAAGACCACTTCTATCCTGAGATCGTCGATCCGCAGACGGGTAGGGTGTTGCCGGAAGGCGAGAAGGGCGAGCTCGTCTTCACGTCGCTTACCAAGGAGGCGATGCCGATCGTCCGGTATCGCACGCGGGATCTGACGCGCCTGTTGTCCGGCACCGCCCGAACGATGCGGCGGATGGAAAAGATCACCGGTCGTTCCGACGACATGATGATCATTCGCGGCGTCAATGTATTTCCGACGCAGATCGAGGAATTGATCCTGCGGGACGCGATGCTCGCGCCGCACTATCAGGTGGAGATCACGCGGCCGCATGCGCTCGATGAGATGACGGTGCTCGTCGAGCGCGCGGCGGCGGCCGGTGCGGTCGACGCCGCGGCAGCGGGCGCGCGACTCGCGCAGCGCATCAAGGACCTCATCGGCGTCACGGCAACCGTGCGCGTGCTGCAGCCCTCCGGCATCGAACGTTCGCTCGGCAAGGCGAAGCGCGTCGTGGATCGACGAAACCTCTAGAGGGCGTTAACGACCCGCGTTCGCGCCTTGCGCTGTCCGTTTTCGGCCGTGCAACGCGTCGCGTCCTAGCGTTAACAGACCCTGGCCGTCACACGAATGGCGGAGGGAGCTCCTCCGTCGCAAACGCGCGCTGCACGGCGGGCCGCGCCAGCACGCGCTGCAGGTAGGATCCAAGGTGCGGCAGGCTGCGTGCCGGACGCGCGAAGCCGCGCGTCCAGCGGCATAGCAAGAATGCGAACGGATCGACCGCGCTGTAGCGCGCGCCGAGCAGCCAGGGGTGCGAATGCCTCGCGAGCTCGGCGTCGAGCTGGTCGAGCATCGGTGCAATCCTCGCCTCCGCGCGCGCCTTCACCTGTCGAGCCGCAGCGGCGTCGCCGTCGTCGACGAGCCTTTGCGGGTAGAAGTAGTGCATCAACGCTGGCTGCAGCGTGTTCGTGCACCAGACGAGCCATTTGTAGTAATGCGCGCGCTCCTTCGTTCCCGTCGACGGAGCGAGCGACGCTACAGGATGCGCGTCGGCGAGATGCATGCATATCGCAGCCGTCTCGTAAAGCACGAGATCGCCGTCGACGAGCAACGGGATCTGCCCGTTCGGGTTGAGCGCGAGGTACGCAGCTGAATGGTGCTCGCCGCTAGCGCGATCGACGCACGCGAGTTCGAACGGCACGCCGATCTCCTCCAGCAGCACGTGCGGCGCGAGGCTCGCGTTGCCGGGATAGTAGTAAAGGCGGATCACGGGCGACGATATAACCGAGGAGCCGCAGCAGGCCAATCACCCGGACCGGAAGGGGCGTCGAGACGCGGAAGGCGCCTGCCGCCGGAACGTGACAACCGAACCGCGCGGCTTTGCCGGGTCGTCAACGCAGCGAGACCTGGAACTCGCAGCCTGTCTTCGCTTTCACTTCCTCGAGCGTCACCCCGGGATGCAGCTCGCGCAGCACGAGACCTTCGGCGTGCGGAAGGACGTCGAACACGCACAAGTCGGTAATGATCATGTTGACGACCCCCTTGCCGGTGATCGGCAGCGTGCATCGCTCGAGGATCTTCGGACTCCCGTCGCGCGCCGCGTGCTCCATCAGGACGATGACACGGCGCACGCCGGACACGAGGTCCATTGCGCCACCCGGCCCCTTGACCATCTTCCCCGGAACCATCCAGTTCGCGAGATCGCCGTTCTGGGCAACCTCGAGCCCGCCGAGGATCGACAAGTCGATGTGGCCGCCGCGAATCATCGCGAACGAGTCGGCGCTCGAGAAGAAGCTGCTTCCGGGAATTGTCGTGATCGTCTGCTTGCCGGCGTTGATGAGGTCGGGATCCACCTGATTCTCGGCGGGGAACGGTCCGATGCCGAGGAGTCCATTCTCGGATTGAAGGGTCACGTTGATGCCCGGCGGAATGAAGTTGGCGACCATGGTCGGAATGCCGATGCCGAGGTTCACGTAGTAGCCATCGCGAAGCTCCTGCGCCGCCCGTCTCGCCATCATTTCGCGAACCGGCGAATCCTTCTTCATCGCGCTCCCCGCCACCGTTCTGAACTCGATGCGCTTCTCGTAACGGGGGCCGCGAATGATCCGGTCGATGTAGATGCCGGGCGTGTGGATGCAGTCGGGATCGAGCCGGCCGACGTCGACGAGCTCCTCGACTTCCGCAACCGTCACGTCGCCGCACGTGGCAATCATCGGATTGAAGTTGCGCGCCGTTTCCCGGTAGACGAGATTTCCGGCGGTGTCGCCCTTCCACGCCTTGACGATCGACAGGTCGGCCCGAATGCTCTCCTCGAGCACGTATTGCCTGCCATTGAACGAGCGCGTTTCCTTGCCGTCCGCGAGCGGCGTGCCCGCCGCCGTGCGCGTATAGAACCCCGGGATGCCCGCGCCGCCTGCGCGGAGCTTCTCGGCCAGCGTTCCCTGCGGCGTGAGCTCAAGGTCGAGCTCGCCTGCCAGCACCTGCCGCTCGAATTCCTTGTTCTCGCCGACGTACGATGCAATGACCTTTCGCACCTGGTGCGACTTGAGCAGCAGGCCCATGCCGAAGTCGTCGACGCCTGCATTGTTGCCGACGATCGTCAGCCCCTTGATGCCGCTGTCGACGATGGCCTGGATCAGGTTCTCGGGAATGCCGCACAGTCCGAAGCCGCCCGCCGCAATCGTCATGTCGTTCCGCAGCAATCCATGCAGGGCGCCGGCCGCGTCATTGAAAACTTTGTTCATCGGTTGACTCCTTCGTTCGATGGCGAAATGGGTGAGGACGCGCCCACATCGGGATGTGCATCATCGCTCGCGCGACGTGCGCGTTGCAGTGCTTCGCGCAGCACGGCGAGATCCCCGATGTGGTTCGCGAGCAGCAGGATCAGTCGCGCGTTCACCGCATGACTCTCCTCGAGCGTCAGCCCGCGGTGCACATCGAGCAGCGCCTGGTAGAGCTCGTCGCCGAATTCGATGTTGGGTTCGATATTGAGCCTGGCCATGCCTTCAACCCGCGCAGGTTGCGCGCGCGACCGCCGCGCGGATGACGGTTGGATCGTATCGTCGCCAGCGGGCACAAACGTGCTGATCCGGGCGGAAGAGATACGTCGTTCCCGGCATCGCGTCGTAGCGCTGCGCGAGAAGTCCTTCGATGTCGACGCCTTCGCCGTTCGCCGCGCCGGCACCGCGTGGGCGTGGTTCCGGTGCGCGGACGATGAGTTCATGAACCGGCGGCCCGACCAGGTCCGCACCTTGGTTATGCGCTACGGCCATCTGCGCCGCCGACGGACCGGCGTCGTCGTCGGCGGCGACGAAATGCACGGCGACGAAGCGTCCTCCCAGGTGGCGCAGAAACCAGTCCTGCTTGCCGTTCATCATCATCGGGCCATCGGCGCCCGGTGCACCCGGCACCATCGTCCCCTGGAAGGACTCGCCATCCGGCGTGTTGAGCGGCGAATCGGCGAGCGTCGTCGGCGTCGACAGCCGGCCGGAATTGACGAGCTTCCGAGCGAACGCGTGATCTTTAGCAAGCGACAGCACCGCATCCCGGAAGATACGGCTCATCTCGCTCTTCGGCGTCAGAAAATCGGCGCTGCGTGTCGAATGCGCAATGTTTTCATCGGCGGCGCGCTCGCGCTCCGCGCCGTACGTGTCGAGGAGCCGATCGGGCCCGTGCCCGTGGAGCACGTAATGGAGCTTCCACGCGAGGTTATCCGC
>JBKPOL010000388.1:0-6554 GCA_046733075.1 Pseudomonadota bacterium
CGGATACGTCCACGCTCAAGCCGGGTGCGGGAGCGGAACTCGCGAATCGCCAATGCCTGACGTGTCACTCTGCCGACTACGTCAACGTCCAGCCGCCCGGCAAGCCGCTCGCCTTCTGGAAGGGAGAAGTCGAGAAGATGAAGAAGGTCTACGGGGCGCCGATTCCGGATGAGGACATCGAGCCGATCGCGCAGTACCTTACGCGCGAATACGGCGCGGCGCCGTGAGGATATCAGCCGATCGCGCAGTTGACGCGCGAATACGCGCGCGGCACCGTGAGGGCATCGATTCGATCGCAAAATATCTGACGCGCGAATACGGCGCGGCACCGTGAGGACATCAGCCGATCGCGCAGTCGACGCGCGAATACGCGCGCGGCACCGTGACTGACGCGGACTCGAACCCCAGGCCGAGTCAAAGCCTTTGCGACATGTCCGTGACGGCAAGCAGCGGACAGTCGATCCCGCGCGTCAAAAGCAGTGCCTTGAATAACTCGCCCATCTCCGAAGGCGAAAGCAGTCGCTGAACTGCAGCGGCGGAGCGCAGATAGTCGGCCGAGTCCGGGGCCCCGGTGGCGGCCAGCAGATCGAGAATCCCGCAGCCGATCAGGAAAGATGCCTGCGTGGCGAATCCGGCGACGCGTCCTCCCGCGCGCTTGCCTGCATTCGCAACCGCAGTGAAATCGACGTGCGCCGTCAGGTCGGACAATCCGGGCCATAGCAGTGGATCCGCATGGACGCGATGGCGGTAGTGGCCGACCAGCGTGCCTTCGTGTCGGTCGGGATGGTAGTACTCGTGCCGGGGAAATCCGTAGTCGACGACGAGCAGGCCGCCCGACACGACGCGCTGCATGATCGTCGCGACGAGCGCTTCGGCGGCCGGATTGATTTCGCTCTCATAATCGATGTGGGGTGGAAAGCGCGCTTCTGCGAGCGCCTGCACGCGGGCGTCGGCGAGGGGACGCTCGTCGATCGCGAGACTGCCGTCGCGCCATGTCACGCCGCGCTCGTACCACGCGCGCCCTCGCCGTGAAACGACGTGCGGTGGAATGGCATCGAGCACTTCGTTCAGCACGACGACCCCGCGAATCGTCGCAGGCAGGCGGTCGAGCCATTCGACTTCCGTCGTGCCGTGCACGGCCGCAAGGGTCGCGCGCTGCATCGCCCGCAACTCCGGACTCAGTTCGAGGATGCGATATCGAGATGGCGAGGCCGATCCCTCCGCCAACGCGCCCAATATCGATGTCGCAAGCGTTCCGCGGCCCGCCCCGAGCTCGATGATCTCGCTGTCTGTTGCGAACGAGAGAATCTGCTGAAGTTGTCGCGCAAGCGCTGCGCCGTACAGCGTGCTTAGCTCGGGAGCGGTGACGAAATCTCCGGCGGGACCCAACTTGCGCGCACCGGCGACGTAGTAACCGAGCGACGGCGCATACAGCACGAGCTCGATGTAGCGCACAAGCGGAATGAAGCCACCGCTGCGAACGAGTTCCTCGCGCACGTGCGCTACGACGCGCGCGCTGTGTGCTTGCGCATCGGCATCGGGCAGCGGCAGCGACGGATCCGGTCGCGTCATGGCACGCGGGTCGCATAGTCGCGCGCGTTCGACGACTGTGCTAGATTGGTTGACGGGGTCATTGCGCTAACAGTCTAATCGGCCAGGCAATTCGAAGAAGGGCGCGAATTTGGAAGGCAGGATCGTCTTGATCACCGGTGGCGCCAAGCGAGTGGGTGCCGCCATCTGCCGGCGCCTGCACAAGGCAGGTGCATCAATCATGCTCCACTTCCGCGCCTCCGCCGGGGAAGCGCGGCTCCTGCAAGCCGAGCTCAATCACGTTCGCGCAAATTCGGTTGCGCTGATCCAGGCAGACCTACTCGATGTCGGCAAGCTGCCGTCGCTTGTCGAGCAAACGGTGCAGACGTTCGGTCGCCTCGATGCGCTCGTCAACAACGCGTCCGCCTTCTACGCGACGTCGATCGGCGAGATCGGCGTCGACGACTGGAACAACCTTATCGGCACCAACCTGCAAGCGCCGCTGTTCCTGTCGCAGGCCGCGGCACCGGCGCTGCGCAAGACGCAGGGCTCGATCGTGAACATCACGGACATCCATGCCGATCGCCCGCTGAAGAGCTATGTCGTCTATTCGGTCGCGAAGGCGGGGCTCGTCGGCCTCACGCGTTCACTCGCGCGGGAGCTCGCGCCCGACGTGCGCGTGAACGCCGTGGCGCCCGGCCCGATCCTCTGGCCCGACGAGGAAGTCTTCGACGAGCTTGCGCGCCAGCGGATCATCTCGCACACGCCCCTGAAGCGCGAGGGAACGCCGGATGATATCGCCAAGGCCGTGCATTACCTGTTGGCCGACGCGCCCTACGTTACGGGCGACACCATCAACGTCGACGGCGGTCGCCACATCGCGCTTTAGAAGTTTCCAAAGCCTCCCGAGATCTGGGCGGGAGGCCCAGCTACCGGCGCCGAGGCCCGTCTCGCGTTGAGGACCGGCCGCGCATGAGCGAGGTTTCGATCGACCTTCGCTTCAGCCGACGTGTACCTCCATCGGCGTCGTCACGCCGGAGCCCTTCGCCGTAACGCGCTCGGCCAGCCGCTCCAGATAGGGATCGATGATGCCGTGCGTCGCGAGCGCCACGCGCGTGCGCTCCAGATAGTCGGCGGACGATCCGAACGCACCGCACGCCCGCGCAATCACCTCCGCCTGCTCCTCGATCGTAAGTTTGCGCGTGTATTGCGAATGGTCGCGGCGAACGACGAAGCCAAGCGCGATGACCGGCCGGCCGTCGGATTCGACGTGCAGCCAGCGCGGCGCATACGCACCGGTCACCATCTCCCGTCGCCACAGCAAGTGAAGTTCGTCGATGACGCACGGTGCCGGAAGCCGGTAGACGACTCCCCGGCATGATCCGCCGCGGTCAAGTCCGAGGACGAGCCCCGGCGCATCGGGCTTGCCGCGGGATGCGAGCGACCAGAGGCAGAAGCGCCGGTGCAAGCCGTGCAGCGAGCCCCGTCGCGCCTCCACGAATGGAAAGAGCGGATTCCACAGCAGCGAGCCATACGCGAACACCCACCAGCCTGCGTTCTTCGGCTTCGCAGCGAGCGTCCCATTCAGCGATGCGGAGAGCTGCTCGTCCGTCAGCGCATGCCCCTCGGCAAGCGCCTCGACATACACCTCGCGCATCCGCCCTTCTTCGAGATCGCGGCGCGACAGCGTCATGATTCGTCGAGCGCGTTCGCGTCGCGGCGCATCTTCTGGAGCTCGACGTTGGCTTGACGGCGCAGCGCCCCGCGCGACTTCCCGTGTGCACCGCCTTTCGCAAGCAGCGGAGAGCGCGCGACTGGATTGCGCGGCTTCGGCAGGGCGTGGGACTTCGCGCGCTTCATTGGATCGCGCGGTCGGGAAGAAACAGCTGTTGCAGGTCGTTCAGGAACCGGCGTCCGAGCGCGGTCGGGCGCAGCACCAATGGATCAGGCTCCAGCAGTCCTTTGCGCGTCGCTTCCGCAATCGACGCGGCGGCGATGGACAGCGGCATGCCGGTGCGTTCCTCGAACAACGCAGTCGGAACGCCTTCGGTGAGCCGAAGCGCATTCAGCATGAACTCGAACGGCAGGTCGCGTGACGAAACCTCGAATCGCTCCTGCAACGGACTGCCTGCACCCACCTGCTCGAGATACTGCCTGGGCTGTTTCCAGCGCAGCTCGCGAACGATCCGATCGGGAAACGAAAGCTTCGAGTGCGCGCCCGCGCCAATGCCGACATAGTCCCCGAAGCGCCAGTAGTTCAGGTTGTGCCGGCATTCGCGGCCGGGCTTCGCGTGCGCCGACGTTTCGTAATGCACATAGTCGGCTTGCGCGAGCATCTGCAAGACTGCGTCCTCGATGTCCGCTGCCGCGTCTTCATCGGGCAGGGGCGGCGGGTGCTGATGAAACAGCGTGTTGGGCTCAAGCGTGAGCTGATAGAACGACAGATGCGGGGCGGCAAATGCCAGCGCTGCGGCCGCGTCGTTTCGCGCGTCCTCGACCGATTGCCCGGGCAGGGCGAACATCAGGTCCAGATTGACGTTGCCGAAGATCATCAGCGCGGCCTCGGCAGCCCGTTGCGCTTCCACGACGTCGTGCACCCGGCCAAGCGCTTTCAGGAAGCGATCGTCGAAGCTCTGGATGCCGAGCGACAATCGATTCACGCCGGCCGCGAAGAAGCCCGCGAACCGCTCCCGCTCGAAAGTTCCCGGATTTGCTTCCAGCGTGATCTCCGCATCCGGTGACAACATCACGCGTGCGCGCACCGCGGACAGCAGTCGATCGATTGCATTGGCGGACAGGAGACTGGGCGTACCGCCGCCGATGAATACCGTGTGAACCTTGCGGCCCCATATCGAAGGCAGCGAACTTTCGAGGTCCGCGATCAGTGCGTCCACATAGCGGGCCTCGGGCAGCGCTTCGGGTGCCGCGTGCGAGTTGAAATCGCAATAAGGACACTTGCGCACGCACCACGGCACATGGATGTAGAGCGACAGCGGGGGCAACGCCGTGAAGCGCGGGCGGGCGAGCATGTCCGCGGCGACTTTTGCGACGCTGCCGTCGCGACTCGACGTTCGTGCGCTGGGTGTGATGCTGATCGATGCTGGCGACTTCACGGATGGCTGCGCTCGTCGGCAAGCCGAGCGATCAGGCTGCGCATCGCCTGGCCCCGGTGCGAAATCTCGTTCTTGCGCGCAAGCGGCAGCTCGGCGCCCGTCAGGTTCGTCTCCGCATCCTCGAAATGTGGGTCGTAGCCGAAGCCGCCGCTGCCGCGCGGCTGGTCGACGACGATGCCGTGCCAGATGCCTTCCGCGAGGATCGGCTGGGGGTCGTCGGCGTGATGCATGAGCACGAGAACACAGTAGTAATGCGCACGCCGGTCGGAAACGCCGCGGAGCGCCTCGACCAGCGCCACGTTGTTACGCGCGTCCGACCTCGGCTCTCCTGCATAGCGGGCGCTTCGAACGCCGGGCGCACCGCCAAGCGCCGCGACGCAGATTCCCGAGTCGTCAGCAAGCGCCGGCAGCCCGCTTGCGTCGCTTGCGTGCCGCGCCTTCGCAAGGGCGTTTTCGATGAATGTCGCGTGCGGCTCGTCTGCCTCGGCGATGCCGAGTTCCGACTGCGCAATCACGTCGAGACCGAGTGGCGTCAGGAGCCTGCGGAACTCGCGCAATTTGCCGGCGTTGCTCGATGCCAGCACCAGACGGGCGATCACGAGGCGAAGCCCGGCGTTACCGTTCCGCGAGCGTGGCGCGTTGCGCCTCGTGCAGGTCAGCGATCCCCTTCTGCGCAAGAACGAGCAGCGCGTCGAACTCGGCGCGCGTGAACGGCTTTCGCTCCGCCGTCCCCTGGATTTCGACGAAACCGCCGGCCGCCATCATGACGACGTTCATGTCGGTATCGCAGCCCGAATCTTCCGAGTAATCGAGATCGAGCAGCGGCACGCCGCCGACGACACCGACGGACACCGCCGCGACCCGATCACGCAGCGGCTCGCCGATGAGCGCGCGCTTCGTCCGGCACCAGGCGATCGCATCGGCGAGCGCGACGTACGCGCCGGTGATCGATGCGCAGCGGGTGCCCCCGTCCGCCTGCAGCACGTCGCAGTCGATACGGATGGTTCGTTCGCCGAGTGCCGTCAGATCGACGACGGCGCGAAGCGACCTGCCGATCAGACGCTGGATTTCCTGCGTACGTCCGGACTGTCTGCCTTCCGCGGCTTCGCGACGCGTGCGCGTGTTCGTCGCGCGCGGGAGCATGCCGTACTCGGCGGTGAGCCAGCCCTGACCCTTTCCCTTGAGGAACAGCGGCACGCCTTCTTCGACGCTCGCCGTGCACAGCACGCGCGTGCGGCCGGCCTCCATCAGCACGGAACCCTCGGCGTGCGCCGTGTAGTGACGCGTGATCGTCAGCCGACGAAGCTCGTCTGCGCGACGGCCGCCAGCGCGCGACGGAGGAGTGGAAGTGCGGTCGATGGATGAGGCGATGGTCATGCCGTGCACTCGAATTATATGCCGCGCTCGTTCGCGTCACCGACCGTCGCACTGTCGATCGCGAAGGGGCGCGGTCGCCAGCCGGTCGTGGCTGCGAACGACGATGTGTCGACTTCGAGCGAGCTCGTCAGACGGTCGATCGCGTCATCGCGAGCGGTGACGCGACCTGCGATGCGCAACAGCGGCACCGGAACGGCAACGAGACGGGCCTCGGTGCCGAGCGAGCGTGCGATCGCACGCACGAGATCCGGCGTCGAAACGCTCGCGCTGTCGGCGACGAAGTGAACGCCTTTGACCGCGCCCGGCGGCACGTCGATCGCCGCGTCGAGCGCATCGAGCAGGTTTTCGACGCCGAGCAGCGAGCGCCGATTGTGGATCGCACCGAACGGCAGCCAGCGCCGCTTTCGCACGGCGTCGACAAGGCGTCGAAAGTTGCCGTGAGCGTTCGGTCCATAGACGAGCGGCAGGCGCAGTACGACGGCACCCATCGCCGTGCGTCTCGCGGCTTCGCTCAAGGCGCGCTCGGCCGCACAC
>JBKPOL010000389.1:0-3677 GCA_046733075.1 Pseudomonadota bacterium
GGCGAAACGGTTTGCGAGCTGATTGAAATATGCGGGCTACCGGCGCTTCGAGGACGAACGTCGGGAGCGAATAGCGTCATCGGTCTCGTCGCGCGCAATCTCTTCCTGCAGCCACCGCCGGAACAGCGCGAGCTTCGGCGAACCGGACAGGCGCGGCGGGTACACGAGGTAGTAGCGCCGCGGCGCGGGAACGTCGATGTCGAACAGGCGCATCAGCACGCCGTTGCGGATGTCGTGACCGAGCAGCGAGCGTCGCGCCAACGCCACGCCTTGCCCCTCGGCGCACGCCTGCAGCATCAGCGCCGAATCGTTGAAGATCGGTCCCCGGGCGGGTTCCGGCCAATCAAGACCCACGGCGTCGAACCACGGCTTCCACGCCTCGTCGTCTGCGCGCAAGAGAGTGTGATGCGCGAGGTCGGCCGGCCGCGCCGGACGCTTCGGCAGACGAGGGCTGCATACGGGAAAGAACGTGTCGCTCATCAGGAGCTCCGCGTGGACGTCGGGCCAGCTTCCCAAACCGTGGCGAATGGCGACGTCGGCGTCGTCGCTACGGAAGTCGACGAGGGCCATCGAAGAACGCACGTCGAGATCGATATCCTTGTGCTGCGTGAGAAAGCTGCCGAGCCGAGGCAGCAGCCAACGCGCTGCGAACGATGGCGTGGCACTGACGCGCAGCCTGCGCGGATTATTGCGCTCGGCCGCCTCGCGCAGCGCATCGGCAATCTCGGCCAGGGCGCCGCGCAAACGCGTTGCCAGCCGTTCGCCTTCTTCGGTGACGCGGATGCCGCGACCCGCCCGCTCGATTAATCGCACCCCCAGTGTGGTTTCCAGCGCCTTGATCTGATGGCTGATCGCGCCGTGCGTGAGGTTCAGTGAATCGGCAGCCCGGGTAAGGCTCCGGTTGCGCGCGGCAGCTTCGAATGCCCGAAGCGCCTGCATCGGCGGAACATGCATGGCCCTTCATTCTCACTTGTGAGAAACGCTCACATATTACGGCAAAACAAATCGATTGTCGCCCCTGCGCTCCCGCCCTAGACTCGCTCGACGTCCTGCTTATCCGACCAGAGAACGTAATGAGAGCGACATTGACATCAGGAGCATTCGTTGAAGGGGCGGTCACCGTCGCGGCGGCGTTGTTGATGACGTTTGCCGGCTACGCAATGGTCCAGGCTGCACATGTATCGGGAGCGCATGCGACCGCCTCCACGATGCAACCGGAAACCGCCGGGCCGGCGATGCACACCGTCACCGCCGCCCATTGCGCGCACCCAACCCTGGTCAGCCTGCCGCACGTCGATGAAGGGCGCGGCTAGAGGATCGATCGTGAAGGCGCGCGTTCCTACGCCACATGCGACTCGCGTGATCCGCAAGGAGCGCCTTCCTTCCCGACGGCTTAGACTATCCGGGTGAATGCAGTATCCCGCATCGTCAAGTGTCCGCAGTGCGGCGTACCCGTACCTTGGTCGCCCGAGTCCAGGTGGCGTCCCTTCTGCTCCGAGCGATGCAAGATGATCGATCTCGGCGCATGGGCAAGCGAGCGCTATCGAATCAAGACGTCGGAAGCGCCCGAATCAGGCGACGGCACGCCGGCACAACCCGACGAGAGCTGACGGTTACTCGGGCCACGCGTAACGGCGCATCGCGATCCCGTGCGCGCCATGCGAGACGGCGATCGCCATGTCATGCGGATGGAGTCCGCCAAGCGCGAAGACGGGCACGCGCGCGCCTCGCGCCGCCTCTCCAAACCCGTCCCAGCCAAGCGGTGTCGAATGCGGATGGGTGGGCGTTGCGAGCACCGGACCCAGCACGACGAAGTCCACGTCCAGTGCCGCGGCCCGCTGCAGGTCGCCGTGCGTGTGGCACGACGCCGCGACCAACATGTCCGGCGGGCGCGACTGCGCGGCATTCAGCATGCGGGCGGTCCAGTGCACGCCCGAGCACGCCAGCCGACGCGCGTCGTCGGCCGTTCCATTCAGCATGATTCGAGCACCGTGCGGAGCCGCGATCCGCACGAGCTCTTGCGCAAGCGCATCGCGGGTGGAAGCGTTGAACGCCGGCTCCCGCACCTGGATGAGCCGCAGCCCTGCCTCAAGCGCGCGTCGTCCACGCTCGATGAACGCGTCCATGCCGACGTCGCTGGCGCACGTGATGCCGTAGACGGCCGGCAACGTGAGTGACGCCACCACACGGGCGTTCGCGGGTAGCAGCGGTGCCACATCGATTGCGCGCGGGTCCTGCCACGCAAATGCCTGTCCATCGCGGCTCGCGGGTTCGCCTGCGTAGTCGAATACCCGGAAGAAATGCAATTCCACGTGCGCGTGCGGGTAGACGAATTCCTGCACGAGCCACGGACATGGGGTGCGCACACGGAGCCCGAGCTCCTCGTGCAATTCCCGCACGAGCGCATCCGCCGGCGTCTCGCCCCGCTCGAGCTTCCCGCCAGGAAACTCCCAGTAGCCGGCGAACGGCTTTCCCGGGGGACGCTGCGCGAGCAACACGGCACCGTCCGCCCTTACGATGACGGCGGCTGCGACGCGGACGATGCCGCTCACGATCGGCCGCGCTTCAGGCCTAGTCCTCCCGCCAAGTGCCGCGCGAACTGCCACGCGACCCGGCCGCTTCGAGAACCGCGCTGCAGGGCAAACTGCAATGCCTCTCGCGTGCGCTCTTCCGTTTCGCCTGGGGATGAGGGTGCCTTAACGTTGAAATGAGCGAGCCAACGGTCGACAGCCTCGAGGTAGTCGTCCTGTGCAAACGGGTAGAACGTGATCCACAACCCGAAGCGTTCCGACAGCGAAATCTTTTCCTCGACGGACTCGCCCGGATGCACCTCTTCGCCGATGTGCTTCGTTTCGAGGTTTTCCGCGAAATACTCGGGCAGCAGATGGCGCCGATTCGACGTCGCATAAACGACGATGTTCGTCGATGCGCCGGCAATGGAGCCATCCAGCATTACCTTCAGCGCCTTGTATCCGGCTTCGCCGGCGTCGAACGTCAGGTCATCGCAGAAGACGATGAACCGGTAAGGTGCGGTGGCAAGACGATCAGCGATGTCCGGGAGGTCTGTGAGGTCCGCCTTGTCGACTTCCACGAGGCGCAAACCCTTCAAGTGATAGCGCGCGAGCATCGCCTTGACGAGCGATGACTTCCCTGTGCCGCGCGAACCGGTGAGCAGAACGTTGTTCGCCGGAAGGCCATTGAGGAATTGGCGCGTATTGCGGTCGATCGTCTGCTTCTGGGGTTCAATCGCAACGAGATCGGACATCGAAATCGCATGCGGGTGCAGCACCGGCTGCAGAAAGCCTCGCCCACCTTGCTTGCGCCATCGCGCTGCGAGCACATGTTTCCAGTCGGGGTCGGGGCCGATCGGCGGAAACAGCGCCTCGACGCGCGCGAGGAGGGACTCGACGCGCCCGATCAACTCCGCGAAATCCTTTGGTTCCAATATGCCGACCACCGACAGGGGGTTAGCGAACGCGCAGCTTTACGCTCGCCGAGGGTCGGCGGACGCGGAAAGCGTGGCGAGCGGGTTGAGTGCGACGCGGCCCGCAGCGAGCCGCGAGATAGTACATGGACGTACAGCGAGCGGCGAGCGAGGAAACAACGAAGTAGTCGGCCCGCGCAGCAGCTTTACGCTCGCCGAGGGTCGGTGGACGCGGAACGCGTCGCGAGCGGGT
>JBKPOL010000390.1:0-7479 GCA_046733075.1 Pseudomonadota bacterium
CTGCGATCCCGCGTTGGGCTGGATCGACACGGCGTCGTAGCCCGTGACCGCGCAAAGCATCCGTGAGAGCTCCTCGATGAGCTCCCGATAGCCCTGCGTCTGGTCGGACGGCGCGAACGGATGCAGCGACGAGAACGCGGGCCACGTAACGGGCACCATCTCCGAGGTCGCATTCAGCTTCATCGTGCACGATCCGAGGGGAATCATCGTCCGATCGAGTGCGAGATCCTTGTCGGCGAGTTTGCGCAGATATCGCAGCATCTGCGTCTCGCTGCGATGACGGCGGAACACGGGATGCGTGAGGAACGCCGAAGCGCGTGCGAGCGCCGCGGGCATTGCATCGTTCGTGTCGGCGTCGATCGCGTCGACGTCGAATGCCGTCGCGTTGCCTGCGAATACCGACCAAAGCGCGACGACATCGTCGCGCGTCGACGTTTCGTCGAGCGACAGCCCGACCGAGCCGCTGTCGATGCGGCGCAGATTGAATCCGGCGTCCTCGGCACGCGCGAGGATCGCGCTCGTCTTGCCTGCGGTATCGATCGTCAGCGTGTCGAAGTGCGTCGCGTTGCGGACTTTCACGCCGATCCGCGTGAGTCCCGCCGCGAGGATCGCCGTGAGGCGGTGCGTTCGCCGGGCGATCGTCTTGAGGCCCTCGGCGCCGTGATAGACGGCGTACATGCTCGCAATGACGGCGAGCAGCACCTGCGCCGTGCAGATGTTGGATGTCGCCTTCTCCCGCCGGATATGCTGCTCGCGCGTTTGCAGCGCGAGCCGATAAGCAGGCGCACCCGCCGCGTCGACGGTGACGCCGACGAGGCGTCCTGAAAGCGAGCGCTTGAACTCATCGCGTGTCGCCATGAATGCCGCGTGGGGACCGCCGAAGCCCGGGGGCACGCCAAATCGCTGCGAGGACCCGACGACGACGTCGGCGCCCCATTCGCCGGGCGGCGCGAGCAGCGTGAGCGCCAGCAGATCGGAGGCGACGACGACGAGCGCGCCCTTCGCATGCGCGGCTTCGACGAGCGACCGGAAGTCGTGCACGTCCCCGTTCGCGCCCGGGTACTGCAGCAGGATGCCGAACGGATCTCCGCGTGCCGCATCGCCGGATGCGCCGACAACGACGTCGATGCCGAGCGGGTTCGCGCGCGTGCGGACCACGTCGAGGGTCTGCGCGAATACGTCGTCAGCAACGAAAAATGTGCGGCTTCTCGCCGTGCCTACCCGTTGGCAAAGGGTCATTGCCTCCGCTGCTGCGGTCGCCTCGTCGAGCATCGACGCGTTCGCGATCGCCATCCCCGTCAGGTCGCAGACCATCGTCTGGAAGTTGAGGAGTGCCTCGAGGCGTCCCTGCGAGATCTCGGGCTGATACGGCGTGTACGCCGTGTACCACGCAGGGTTTTCGAGGACGTTGCGCAGGATAACCCCGGGCGTCGCCGTCCCGTAGTAACCCTGCCCGATCAGCGACGTCCGCACGTGATTCTTCGCGGCGACCAGGCGCAGTTGCTCGAGCGCCTCCGCTTCGCCCTTCGGCGCGGGAAGCGGCAGGGGTTCGGACAAGCGAATGGCACGCGGCACGACGGCGTCGATCAACGCGTCCATCGATTCGAACCCGATCTCCCGCAGCATTGCTTGCTGCGCGTGCGCGCCCGGACCGATATGGCGCGACAAGAATGCAGCGTGGTCCTCGAGCGAGGCCAGCGACTGCCTCATTGGCTCTTCGATCATCGAGCGTCTAGGTTTCGGCGATGACGCGCTCATACGCGGCGGCATCAAGGAACGACGCCATCGCGCCGGCGTCGCTCGGCCGGAGCTTGAAGAGCCACGCGTCATACGCGTTCTCGTTCACCGCTTCCGGACGCCCTGCCAATGCGTCGTTGCCGGCGACGATCTCGCCCGCCATCGGCGCGTAGACGTCGCTCGCCGCCTTCACGGACTCGACGACGGCGCACGCCTCGCCGACGGCAACCTTGCGGCCGGCTTTCGGCAGCTCGACGTACACGAGATCGCCGAGCGCCGACTGCGCGTGGTCGGTGATGCCGATTGTCACGGAGCCATCGCCTTCCTCGCGAATCCATTCGTGACTCTCGGTGTAGCGCAATTCCTTGGGAACGTTCATCGAATCTCCTCGGGGAACCTCAGTCGACCAGCACCTTGCCCTGGCGCACGAACGGCGGCTTCACGACGCGTGCCGCCAGCCGGCGATCGCGCACCTCGACATGGACGACATCGCCGATCTGAACGCCGATCGGCACGCGTGCGAGGCCGATCGAACGTTTCATGGTCGGCGAGAACGTGCCGCTCGTCATTTCGCCCTCACCTTGTGCGGTGTGAATCCGCTGGTGCGGGCGCAGGACGCCGCCCGCGTCCTGCAACACCACGCCCACCAGATGACGTTCGGGCTTCCCGGCAACGAGCGCCGCCTTGCCGACGAAATCGCGTTCCGCGGCAAGATCGACCGTCCACGCGAGCCCGGATTCGAGCGGGTTGACGAAACGGTCCATGTCCTGGCCATACAGATTCATTCCCGCCTCGAGGCGCAACGTGTCGCGCGCGCCGAGTCCGCACGGTGCGACGCCTTGCGCCTCCAATGCGCGCCACACCGCCTCCGCCTCTTCCGCAGGCAAGACGACTTCGAAGCCATCCTCGCCGGTGTAGCCCGTGCGCGCAATGAAGAGCTCGCCGAATGCCGTCGCCACCGTCACAGCATTGAACGGCTTAAGCGCCGATGTCGCGGCGGCGCTCTCCGGGATCGCTCGCCATACCTTGTCGCGCGCGTTGGGTCCCTGCACGGCGATCATCGCAAGGTCGGTGCGTGGCGTAATGCGCACGCCCGGCGCGCGCGCCGCTGCCAATGCCGACAGCCACGCGATGTCGTCGTCCGCCGTTGCGGCATTGACGACCAGCCGAAAGAAATCCTCGCGCAGGAAGTAGACGATCAGATCGTCGAGCACGCCGCCGTCGTCGCGCAGCAGGCAAGAGTAGAGCGCCTTGCCCGGCACCGACAGCTTGTCGACGTTGTTCGCGAGCGCGTGGCGTAAGAATGCGCGCGGGGCATTGGCGGAGCTGCCATGGAGATCGACGACGCGCATGTGGGAGACATCGAACATGCCGGCATCGCGGCGCACTGCGTGGTGCTCGTCGACCTGCGACCCGTAGTGGACGGGCATGTGAAAGCCGCCGAAGTCGACCATGCGCGCGCCCGCCTGGCGATGCACGGCATGAAGCGGGGTGATCTTTTGCACAAGGATCTCCAGGCCACGACAAAAGGGCGCCGCGGATGTCCGCGTCGCCCCGTCTGTCCTTTTACCTGAGAGATTGCAGCCCGCGCGTCACGCGCTTGCCGGTGCCCCTTCGGTGGGCCGCGCCTCACGACGCAACCGCTCTCCAGATCGCTTCCTACCTGTCGTGCAGTCCTTTTGCCTGAGCGATTTCGGGATTACGCCTTCGGCGGCGCCGATGGACCGGCGCGCTCTCCTGCACACAAGTCGAGCGTAGCACAACTTCATGACGCGCGACATCACCGTGCGGGATGCAGCGCGCGCGATAGCTCCTGGACGAGTGCGGCGTCCGGCAATCCTTCGTCGATTGCGGACGTCATTTCTTCAACGCGAGGATATACGTGACCATCGCCTTGATGTCCGCATCGCTCACTTGCGTATTCGGCGGCATGGGCACCGGACCCCAGACACCCGACCCGCCTTTCTTCACCTTCTCCTGCAACTTCGCCGCGGCCGTCGCATCGCCGCGGTATTTCTGTGCGACATCCTGGTACGCCGGGCCCACGACCTTCTTGTCGATCGCATGACACGCCGGCATGCAGTTGTTCTTCTTAAGGAGGTCTTCGCCGGATTGGGCGAGAACCGACGTTGCGGCGCAGACGGACAGCAGGCCGAGCATAACTACGCTTGTTTTCATTGATGACCTCGCCGTTGATGGGTGCATCGATGATATCGAACCACCGAATGGCGGCTCGAGCGTGATTGAACGTCAGGCGGGAGACGATGCGAGTTGCGCTTCCACCGCATCGACGCTCACATGCGGAGGCAGGCAACGCGCTCCCTCGCAGAGAAAGCCCCGCACGCCGCGTGGCGGTCGCGCGCCCTTGCGCAAGGGCTCCGGAGGATGATCGGTTGCAAGCGGCACGATCGCGAGGTCCGGGCGATATGTCGTCTCGAGCCGACGCTGCCATTCGACCATTTCGTTCGCATCGCCGATCAGAATGAGCATCGAAGGCGGAGAGCGCAGCCGCTCGAGCGCGATGAGCAGCGTCGATTGCGACCCCGGCGTTTGTGCGAGTTCCGCTGCGAACAGCTTTACGGCGCGCTCGGCGGCCTCGACGTAGCGAGGCTCACCTGCCAGGTGTCCAAGCGCGATCAAAGCTTGCGCCGCCACGCCATTCCCGGAAGGCGTGGCGGTGTCGTGCGCCGGCTTCATCCGGTGAAAAAGCTGCTCGTGGTCATGACTCGTGAACCAGAATCCACCGCGCTCGCGGTCCTCGAAGGAATCGAGCAGTTGCTCGGCAAGCGTAATGGCGAGCGCCCAGTCCTGCTCCCGGAATCGCGTCTGCAACGCTTCGAGCAACGCCGCGAGCAGGAACGCGTAGTCGTCGAGATAGCCGTTCAGCGCGACCTCCTCGCCGTGCCTCGTCGCGTGCAAGCGGCCGTCGCGCCACGCGGTTCGGACAAGGGTATCCAGGGCGTCGAACGCGAGGTCGGCCCATCGAGGCTCATCGAGCGCACGCGATGCGCGCGCAAGCGCGGCGATCATCAGCGCGTTCCAGGAGGTGAGGATCTTGTCGTCCCGCCCCGGCCGGACGCGCGAGTCGCGCGACTTGAACAGTGCGGCGCGCGCGCCGGCGAGGCGCGTCTGCACATCGGGAAGCGACGTCCCGAGCCTCGACGCGATTTCATCGACCGAGGCAACGACGCGCAGGTTCCACGCGCGGCCTTCGAAGTTGGGAGGTCCGTCGAGTCCGTAGTAAGGCGCCGCGGCAGCCCATTCATCGTCGGACACCACAGCTCGCGCTTCCTCGCGAGTCCACACGTAGAACTTGCCTTCTTCGCCTTCGCTATCCGCGTCCTGGCTCGAATAAAAGGCGCCGTCCTCCGCGCGCATGTCGCGCGTGAGCCAGCCGACGATTCCGCGCGCGACATCGTTGAACGAAGCATCGCCGGTCGCGCGCGCCGCGTCAGCGTAGAGCGACAGCAGCGCGGCGTTGTCGTAGAGCATCTTCTCGAAATGCGGGATGGACCATTGCGCGTCGACGCTGTAGCGGCAGAAGCCGCCGCCGAGCTGGTCCTGGATGCCGCCGTCGGCCATGTGCCGCAGCGATTTGCCCACGATCGTCAGCGCTTCCCCATCCCCGTCGATCTTCCATGCGCGAAGACAAAAATCGAGCTCGGCCGCATGCGGAAATTTGGGTGCGGCGCCAAAACCTCCGTCAACGTTGTCGAATTGCCGCTTCAATTGCGCAAGTGCACGCGCTGCCGTCCCCGTCGGCAAGGGTTGCGTCGCAGGATCGGGCTCGAGCGATTGCAGCGCCTGCGCGAGGTCCTTCGCGTGCTTGACGATCGCTTCATTCTGCTCGCGATACGCTGCCGCCACGCGCGGAAGAAGGTCGAGGAATCCCGGCAACCCGTGGCGGGATACCTTGGGGAAATACGTTCCCGCGAAGAACGGCGCACCCGCGGGCGTGAGGAACATCGTGAGCGGCCATCCTCCCGAGCGCCTCGTCATCAACGCATGAGCGGTTTGATAAATCTGGTCGAGATCGGGTCGCTCCTCTCGATCCACCTTGACGTTGACGAAGTTGGCGTTCATCACGTCGGCAACCGCCGCGTCCTCGAACGATTCGTGGGCCATGACGTGACACCAGTGACACGCGGAGTACCCGATTGACAGCAGGATCGGCTTGTTCTCCTGCCTGGCGCGAGTGAGCGCCTCCTTACCCCATGGGTACCAGTCGACCGGATTGTCCGCGTGCTGCCGCAGGTAAGGGCTCGTCGCCCCCGCAAGACGATTGCTCATGGCCCGTATGACCGTCGATGCGGCGGCCCGTTGCAAGCCCGAGCGTCCTCGGAAAAGCCGAGGCCGCGCCTATCTCACCCGGCCGACGTTGCGGCGAGTCAGAAGTTCGGGTCGACGTGCTCGAAGGCGACGCGCTCGAAGTCGCCGCCGCGCTGCACAATGTGCGTGAGCTTGAGTTTCTGGACGGGGCCCGGCTCCTCGCAGCGCATCACTCGATTGAGTACGAACGCGCGCGGCGACATCACGAGCGTCGCCGGTTCTTCCGGCGATTCAGTGAGCAGCAACGCCGGAACGGGAGCTTCTTCCGTTCCATTCGGATTGAAGAGCCGAACGGCGAACACCTTGGGATCGCCCGGCCACAGCCTAAGCGACAGCGAGATCGCCCCGTCGGTATCGGTGGCGACCCGGGACACGTGGCCGAGCCGCGTCTGCGAATCATCCCGCACGACGACGAGCTGGTCCAGGAACCAGTGATAGTTGCTGCCCTCCTGGTGCTTGACCGTCGCTTCCCGCCATTCGCAGACGCCGTACCACTTCTCCCACGGCCAGCTGCGCTCGGCCTGCTCGCGCCGCCGATCGAAATCGGAAATGCCGCCGACCGTTTGCAGATAACGCGTAGGGTCGGCATCGCGGCCGAGCGGATCCTGTCGGCTGAACGAGCGGCCGCCGACACGGAAATACGCGGCCTCGGTCCCGCCGACGACGATCTCGATCGCCGTCGAGCGCTTGCGGTGGCCCGCCGCCGGCACGTGATGCCAGCGTGAATCGAGGTGCTTCAACAGGGTCGTCGCTGCTTCCCCAGAAACATCGTCGCCGAGCTGCAATTCAGACGGTGTGGTCCCGGCGGCGAGTCGCTTGAGGCGACCGCGCACGCTCGTCGCGAGCTTAGCTGGATAACCGAAGCGCGTTGATGCCGCGTGGGTACCGGCTGCGGTGCTCGCGAGCACTGCACCATGCGGGCCTTCGAGGTCGATGATGATGACGGGCCCTTCCGTTTCGCGCTGCTTGGCGTAGGGAAACACCTTGCGCGCCCATTGCCCGAGCCAGCGATCGGTGAGCTCGATCTGGCGCACGGTCTGCGCATACGGATCGGAAAGCGAGAGCAGCAGCGCGTGGCTGTACGTCGAATAGCACGACAGTCCATCGCCGTCCGGCATCAGGTGATCCGAAACGGCGACCATTGCGCAATTGAGCATTTCCGCGAGCCGGTAATACGCGTGCAGCTCCTGCCACAGCTCAGCCGACGGCAGGCGACGAGCGTAGCCGTGCACGATGATAAGCTGCTTGCCGACGTAGAGCGCGCGCTGCAGGAGCTTCGCCTTTACGCCCTGCAGCTCGGTGCTTCCCTCGAGCAGGGGCTTCAGGCAAACCGAATACTGGATCCATAGCGCCTGCCACAATGCAATCGCCTGGTCGGCGGCTTCCGATTCGCGCTCGTCGAGTGGCTGAGGC
>JBKPOL010000391.1:0-6253 GCA_046733075.1 Pseudomonadota bacterium
CTCCCGACGTACACCTTGAAGATCGCCCGCTTGCGAACGCCCGCGCCATTCAGCACCAGGTCCTGGCCGCCGACGCTCGCCTTGTCCTCGACGCGAACGCCTTCGATGTCGACTGCGCACGCCGTGCTCGCCACGACGAGCGCCACGACGCCTGACAGAAAGTTGCGGAACATCTCACCCCTCCCGCAAGGTGGTTCAGCTGCCAAATGGTTTGCAGCAATCGCTATACGCATTCGAAGACACCCGCTGCACCCATGCCGGTGCCTACGCACATCGTCACGACGCCGTACTTCAAACCGCGTCGCCGCAAGCCATGCGTGATCGTGGCCGTTCGCACGGCGCCGGTCGCTCCGAGCGGGTGTCCGAGCGCAATCGCCCCGCCGAGGGGATTCACCTTCGCAGGATCGAGATCGAGTTCGCGAATCACGGCGAGTGCCTGTGCGGCGAACGCCTCGTTGAGCTCGATCCAATCGATGTGCTCCTGCGAGAGGCCCGCCTGACGCAGCGCCTTCGGGACCGCGAGCGCGGGGCCGATGCCCATCATCTCCGGTGCAACGCCCGCCACGGCATATCCTCGCCAGCGCGAAAGGGGCTTCGCGTCCAGCTCGCGCAACACCCGCTCGCTCACGACGATCGCGGCGGCGGCACCGTCGGACATCTGAGAGCTGTTGCCCGCCGTGATCGTGCCTTGGGCGGCGAAAGTTGGCCTGAGCTTCCCGAGGCCCTCGGCCGTCGTGTCTGCGCGCGGTCCTTCGTCGCGCGCAACCGTGCGTGTGCGCGTGACCACTTCGTCGCGTGCGAGGTCGGGCGCTCTCAGGACGACGTCGAAAGGACTGATCTCCGCGTCGAACTCGCCCGCAGCCTGGGCTGCCAGCGCTTTGCTGTGGGAAGCAAGCGCGAAGGCATCCTGCTCGTCGCGCGTGACGTTCCATTGACGCGCGACACGCTCGGACGTCAGGCCCATTCCATATGCGATGCCGACGTTCTCGTCGCTATCGAACACATCGGCGTTCATCGCCAGCCGACCGAGCATCGGGATCATGCTCATGCTTTCCGTTCCCGCGGCGATGACGATGTCCGCCTCGCCGGTGCGGATTCGATCCGCGGCGATCGACACCGCATTCAAGCCCGACGAGCAGAAGCGATTGACCGTCATACCGGGAACGCTCGCCGGCAGGCCCGCGAGCAGCACACCGATGCGCGCGACGTTCATGCCCTGCTCGTATTCAGGCATCGCGCAGCCGACGATCACGTCATCGACGCGCGCCGTCTCGACTTGCGGCACGCAGGCGAGAAGCCGTTGCAGCACGTGCGCGAGCAGCGTGTCCGGCCGAGTGGTCCGGTACGCGCCGCGGGGCGCCTTGCCGACGGCCGTGCGCGTCGCCGCAAGCACATAGGCGTCCTGCATTTGCCGGTTCACGTTGCTATATCCCGATCAATTGCGCAGCGGCTTGCCGGTCGCGAGCGTATGAGCGATTCGCGCCTGCGTTCGTTCGTCGGCGAGAAGCGCCATGAACTCGCGCCGCTCGAGCTCGAGCAGCCACCGCTCGTCGACGACACTCCCCGCATCGACGTCGCCGCCGCACATGACGCGCGCGAGCCGCACGCCGACTTCATAATCATACGGCGTGATGAACCCGCCTTCCCGCAGGTTGACGAGCAGCATCGTCAACGTTGCGTGGCCCGTCCGTCCGGCGACCGGAATGTCCCGCGGCCGCAACGGCGGCCGGTACGACGCCTCGGCCATCGCGCGTGCGGTTTGCACCGCCACATGCAGCACCTCGTCCGGGTGCATGACGACCGGATCTGACGATTGCAGATAGCCAAGACCGCGCGCCTCGTGCGCGCTCTTCGACACCGTGGCTCTGGCCACGTTCTGGAAATAGGTTCGCAGGAAGGGGAAGAAGTCGAGCTGTCCGCCGTTGTTCCCGCGCTTTGCCTCGGCCGCCGCGCGAACCGCCAGCTCCTTGCTGCCGCCGCCTGCCGGTAGCAGCCCGACCCCGGTCTCGACGAGTCCGATGTAGGACTCGAGCGCAGCGACCGTTCGGTCGCAATGCAGAATGAATTCGCACCCGCCACCGAGCGCCATGCCGCGCACGGCCGCCACCGTCGGCACGAGGCTGTAACGCAGCCGCTGCGACACCTGCTGAAATTTCGCCACCATCGCTTCGATGTCGGCCAACCCACGAGCACGGATCGCCGGGGCGATGCGCGCAAGATCGGCGCCGAGCGAAAACGGTTCACGCGGCTGCCAGATCACGACACCTGCGCATTCGCGCTCCGCGTGGTCGATCGCACGGAGCAGGCCGTCTTGCACCTGCTCGCTGATCGTATGCTGCTTGGTGCGAAACGAGACAATGCCGACGTCTGCGCCCAGATGAAAGAAGCGAAGCGCCTCCGTTTCGAAGATCGTCGTACCCGCATCGATCCGCTCACCCGGCAATACGACCGGGAAATGCTGGCGTCGGTAAACGGGCAAGTTAGGACGTGGAGCAAACGCTTGCGTCGCCGGCGCAAACGAGCCCGACGGTGCGTGAACACCGCGTGCGCCGGCGACATTCGGGCTCGTTACCCAAGCTGGCAGGGGCACGGCGGCCAGCGTGCGTCGCGCGTCGATGTCCGCGGCGATCCATCGCGCGATATCGGACCACCCTGCGCGCTGCCAGAGCTCGAACGGTCCCTCGCGCCAACCGAATCCGAAACGCATCGCGAGATCCACATCGCGCGCGGTTTCCGCGATCGACGAGAGGTGGAATGCCGCGTAGTGAAAGAGATCGCGGTGGATCGCCCACAGGAATTCGGCCTCTGCGTGCGACGATGTTCGCCACGCCGCGACGCGCGCGCCCACGTCGGAGATCGCGAGCATTGCGGCGACATCCGATGCGATGCTTGCTTCTCCCTGCACGTAGTCGCCGCGCGCGCGATCCAGCACTTCGATCGTCCGGCCGCTCCTTCGGTAGAATCCCGCGCCGCTCTTCTGTCCAAGCCTGCCCTTCCTTACGAGCGTCGAGAGCGCGGGCGGCATCTCGAAGAGCGCGTGCCATGGGTCGTCGGGAAGCGCGTCATGCATCGTTTCGATGACGTGCGAGACGGTATCGAGTCCCACGAGGTCGGCGGTGCGATAGGTGGCGCTCTTGGCACGACCGATCGACGTGCCGGTCAGCGCATCCACGAGATCATAGGCAAGCGACAGGCGTTCGGCGTGGTACATCGTCGCCAGCACCGAGAAGATGCCGATGCGATTCGCGATGAAATTCGGCGTGTCCCTGGCGCGCACGACGCCCTTGCCGAGCGCCGTCGTCAGAAACGTCTCGAGCGCATTCACGAGCGAAGCATCGGTGTCCGCGGTTGGCACGAGCTCCACCAGATGCATGTAGCGCGGCGGATTGAAGAAATGGATACCGCAGAAACGCGCGCCTTGTGCGGGCGGCAGCGCTCCGGCAAGCGCGGCGAGCGACAGACCCGACGTGTTGGAAGCCAGCACTGCCGATGAAGCGAGACACGGGGCGATGCGCGCGTACAAGTCGCGCTTCCAGTCGAGCCGCTCGCCGATCGCCTCGATGACGATATCGCACATCGCGAGGCGTCCGAGGTCGTCGGCATAGTTGGCGGGCTCGACATGGGCCGCCAGATCCTTCATCGCAAGCGGCGCGGGGTCGAGCTTCGACAGGTTCGCAATCGCGCGCGACGCGAGCGCGCTGCCGGTGCCCTTTTCGCCGGGCAGATCGAAAAGGAGCGCTGGAATGCCGGCGTTGACGAAATGCGCCGCGATCTGTGCGCCCATGACGCCTGCGCCGAGGACGGCGACGCGGCGGACGATCAGCGGGTGCGTGGTGTGACAGTTATCCACGTTGAAGCGGCCGCAAATGAAGCGCGGCCCGTCGATGCGGGCCGCGCAAGCATACCAACTTCGTGACGTTCCGGGCGTTGAAGGGGCTCGCTCGTCGTCCGTCGACGCGAGACGTCAGAACGTGTACGTGACCTGCGCCGAGAATATCGTCACGTTCGCGTCGTAGTTGCCCTTGATCAGTCCGTTCGCCTGCGTCGAGCCGGCGTTCTGGTTGATCTCCGGCTTGTCGACCGGGATGTAGACGAAGCCGCCATCGAACTTCCAGTTGCGGTTCATCCTGTACTGCGCGCCCACGGCGATCCACCAACGGCTCTCGTCCGGCAGCCGCGGCGTGCGATCCGTGGTGTTGACCGGCGTTTCGTCGTAGGCGATGCCGCCCCGGAAGCTCCACGCGTCGTTCCAGTGGTAGGTTGCGCCGACCGAGACACGCCAAGCATCGCTGAAGTTCTCCGGCGTCGGTGGCAGCTCTTCACCGGTCGTGCGCACGAACTTCAATTCCTTGAATGTCGACCAGCGCGTGAACTGCACGTCGGCCATCAGATCCCACCGATCATTCAGTCGATGGAAGATCGAGAGGTTTGCGATGTCGGGCAGCTTGATGTCGGCCGTCACACCACCGTTGAAGAGCCGCTGGCTGTTGACGCCCGCTGCCAATTGAGCGAACACGGGCGTGAGCGCCGGTGGCAGCGTCGGCAGCGAAGGGTTGTCGAAGGTTGCATCCGCCGAGACGCGGTACTTGATCGGCGAGCGATAGTGCCCGCCGATACGCGTTTCAGGTGTCGGCTCCCAGAGGAATCCGATGTTCCACCCCCAGGCGCTGTCGTCACCCTCGATCTTGACGTTCGACTCGAGGCCCGGTGGCGTTGCAGCGAGAACCGCGGGGAACAGCGCCGCGGGTAGCTGGCCACGTTGAACCGCTACGCCGGCGGCCTGCGCAAGCGCGGCGCTGTAGTTGACCTTGCTCGTGAGCTCGGCGTCGACGCGCTGCCAGTTGACGCCCACGCCGACTGAAAACGCGTTGTTGACGCGCCAGGACAGCGACGGGTTGACGTTGATCGTCTTGATGTCCGACTTCACGGCCTGAAAGCGTCCGAGCCAGTTGTTGTCGTACTCCGTCACGAGCCCGAACGGCGCGTTCACGCCGATGCCGATGGCAAACTGCTGGTTGATCGGCATCGCCGCATAGATATTCGGAATGACGGCCGTGCTGCCGGCGTCTCCGCCGGTGCCACCGAGCGGCTGGAACGCGGCCCGCAACGAGCCCTCGTCGCGGAACTTGAAGGAAGGCGTCACGAAATGAATGGCGCCGGCGATTTGCGGCGATGCGAACCGCGACATGCCGGCAGGGTTCGACCATATGGTACTGACGTCTTCCGCCGATGCCGCACCGCCCGCGAAGGCGTTGCCGATCTGGCTGCCCGAGTTCTCCTGCAACGCGAAGGCCGCGCCGAATGCTTGTCCCGCCACGAGGGCCGCAAGCATTCCGCCGATCGCCGATGCGATGCGCGTGCGTCTGATCGCTGATCCGTCCATGCGTTCTCTCTCCGTGTTGGTACGACGACCGCTTCGAGCGCGGAAGACGTGCCGCCGTCGCAGCGCCAACTCGTGCGCATCATCGGCAAACGGCGATCCGCGCTCCTGTGGGATTCCGGCCTCGTCGCACGCATAGTGCCGTGCAAATGCAGTGTCTGCCTTCCGCCGGCGCAACGTCGCTTGATTTCCTGCCGAAAAGGACCGGCCTTTGTCGCGCCGATACAACAGCAAACTTGCTCGCGCGTTCGGATTACGGCGCGGGTGGCGGCAATTCCCGCGGCTTTCGATCCGGACCGACGGCCACGTAAGTAAGGCTCGCCTCGGTGACCTTGACGGTGATTTCCTCGTCCGGGTTACGCTGCGCGTACACCTCGACCGAGACGGTGATGGACGTGCGCCCCGTCTTCTCGATCCGGGCGAAGAACGAGACGACGTCTCCGATCAGCACCGGCTCCTTGAACACGAACGAGTTCACGGCGACCGTTGCAACGCGACCGCGAGCGCGGCGCGATGCGGGAATCGCACCTGCAATGTCGACCATCGACATAATCCAGCCGCCGAAGATGTCGCCGTGAAAATTGGCGTCGGCGGGCATCGGCGTCACGCGGAGCGCCGGTGATCCGTGAGGCAGCGTCATCAGATTCGCCTGAGCGCTTTACGCGGCGACACGACGCGCTTCGTCGCGCAACTGTCGCCGCAGGATCTTGCCGACGTTGGTCTTCGGCAAATCTCCGCGAAACTCGACGTCGCGCGGACATTTGTAGCCGGTCAGATGATCGCGGCAGTGCGTGATCACCGCTTCGGCCGTCAACCCATGGTCCTTCCGCACGACGAAAAGCTTCACCGCCTCGCCGGATTTCGTGTCGGGAA
>JBKPOL010000392.1:0-8412 GCA_046733075.1 Pseudomonadota bacterium
AGGTCGGCGCGATGCGCAACGAAGGCCTCGTGCGCTTCCGGCAATCGCTGTTCCGCGAGCGCAAGCCGCAACAGCAATCCGTCGTTCTTCGTCTCGTCGCGCAGGAGCGACTGGACCTCCGCAGGGCGGCTGCGGCCGAGCAGGAAGTCCGCATACGCGCCCTTAAGGTAGGGGTCGCGTGGATCGAGCGCGAGCGCCGCGAGAAAATGCCGCTGCGCTGCCTTGAAGTTGCCTTGTCGCGCCGCGATTTCGGCAGCCAGCGTGAGCGCCCACTCGCGCAGTTCAATGCCACCCGAGCCACGCGCGAGCTCGACGTCGAGCGCAGCGTATGCGTGGTTCGCGTCACCCGAGAGGCTTGCCGGCCCCGCGTCGCATCCCACGACGACGATCGGTGCCGCGCGACCGCGCAGTTCTCCGCAGTCGCGGCGCGCGTCGCCGAAGCGACCGCGAACGGTGAGCACCGTTGCCCGCGTCAGGCGCGCCTGGGCCGACATCGGATCGCCGGTCAGCAACCGATCGAGATCGGCGAGCGACCCGTCGAAATCGTGCTGGCTCTGCTTCAGCGACGCGCGAAGCAGCAGCACCGCACGCGGGATATCGGTGGCATCCCACCATGGTGAAAGCGCCGCCTGTGCCTGCCCGAGGAACCGCGGATCGCCGAGCGTTCGCGCGGCTTCGAGCGCCCGGCGGGCGACAGCCACCGCGATTTCGACGTCGCGCGGGTTCACGCTCAGTGCCGCGCGCATGCGCTTCAACTGGATCAACGAGGGGTCGCCTTTCTCCGGAAGGCGCTCCAGGACGACCTCATCGCCGCCAGGCACGTAGGGCTTGGCGCTGCTTTCGCCCGCGAGCAGAACGACCGCCGCAATCGTCACTGCATAAACCCAGCGCGCCATCTCAGGTTCCCCAAAGACGGCATATACGTAAATCCTGGGCTATGGATGCAGTCGGGCGGCACTGCAATCGGAAGAGGCGCGATGTATGAGCGGCATCGCGCCGACGGGCGGCTGCCTGCTGTCCCTGATGTCTTCGGCGTTAACGTGCAGCGGCGCGATCGAGCCGCTTCGTCAGTGCTGCGGCCACCGCGAGTGAGTACCGCCGCCGAACGTGGTCAGTACATTCGTTCGACGGTGCCGGAATAAAGGACTGGGCCTGTCGGCTGACCGGTCGTCGATCCTCCCGGCGGCTCCAGGCTGACGGCGAGCGAAGGAACGTTGGTCAGCGCTTCTCGGGCGGGCAATGACAAGGGGACTGTGACAATGTCGCCGGGAGGAATGACGCCAAGCGAGCGTGGTGGATTGCCGGGGGGAAGCGCCCAGAGCTCGAACACGCGGCCGGGCGCCGGCGCCGTGTTCGAGATCGACTTCAGCGTGATGAAACGGTCCTCGCGGGAAGCGGTTGCGATGAGAGCCGGCTTGGCGTCGGCGCCTGCCAGCACGACCACGATGGGCGCCGGCGCGGGAACCGGCGAACGTGAGCGATCGTAAATGCCAAGCGCAACGATCAGCGCGACGCTCGCGACGGCAATCGAGCGCCACACCGCGAGACGCTCCCACCAGTGCGCGGTGCCGGCCGCGGGCGACGCGCTCGTATCGAGGCCCAGGCGCGAGACGATGCGTGCCCAGACGCGCGGCGGCGGCGTGACCGTGGGGACCTGCTCGGCAAGCACCGTGAGGCGCTGCTCCCATGCGCGTAACGTGTCGGCAACCGCTCGGTCATGGAGGGCAATGGCCTGCAATCTCCGCCGTACGCGCGGCGGCGACGTGCCGAGCGCAAACTCGGCAGCCAGGCGATCGAGCCGCTCTTGCCGGTCCGGTCGGGAAAGGTTCATGACGCGGGCGGTGCCGCCTCGAGACAACGGCGCAGCTTGTCGAGGCCTCGTCGGATCCAGGATTTGACGGTGCCGAGGGGAACGCGCAGATGCCCGGCCAATTCCCCATGCGACAGACCGTGGAAAAACGCAAGCGCAACGGCCTGCTTGGTCGCGGCGTCGAGCGTCTCCACGCAGTCGCGTACTTCCCTGGCATCAGCGGCGGCGATGAGCATTTCCACCGCCGTGGGTGCGTCCATCGGGAAGTCGGCGTCGCCGTCGTCGTCTTCGCGGGTCAGGGAGGCCGCATCCACTTCGCGGCGCCGCATCTGGTCGAGTGCACGATTGCGAACGATGGACGTCAGCCACGTGAGGGGCTGGCTCTTGCTCGCGTTGTACGTGCCTGCGTGATGCCAGACATTGACGTATGCTTCCTGCAAGATTTCCTCGGCGATCGACGTATTACGCACGATACGCAGCGCGACGCCGTACAGATGCGACGCCGTGTGCCGGTAAAGCTCCTCGAATGCGCGCTGGTCAGCCAGGGCCACGCGCGCGAGCAGCGTTGCGAGCAACGCGCTTCGCTCGGCGAGCCTGATCGGCGAAACGTGCGCGCTCATCTTGCGGTGCGATGGGCACTCGTTAAGCTTCCGCTCGCCCGCTCGCGCGGTTTCGACAGCCGATGGCCCATGTCACGTTCTATCAAGGGGTCTGCCCGAATCGCGGCGCCGGCGAGGTCGAGCGCCGGTTCGGGCTCGTGCCAAGCGACACTAGCGAATCCATCCGGCGTCGGCAAGCGCCGCTGGTACGGGCCACCAAGCGTGACAAGCACCGGTCACGGACATGAGCTCATAAATACATACGGTCGCCTCGCGGCTGCCCGGCCGGCGGGCAATTTGGATTGCGCAGGGGTTGCGCTCAGAATTGGCCTTGGCCAAGCTTACATGCACTGCGCCGAAGGCAACCCGCGGCGTTCGCTCGATCGAAGCATTCGAACCAGGAGCGCGTACGCTGCATGCCGAGTTTGCTTCGGTGCACCTACGGAGAAACCGTCATGTCTCGACGATTCAAGCTGAAGGATTCCAAGGGGCAGATGTACGTTGCGTACAAGGTTTCGGGTCAACCCTATGAAACGTCCGACGCGACTTCGAGCAGCAAGCAGGAGAATGTAGATAGCTACGAGCTCGAAGATAAGCGCCGCCTCGAGTATCACGAGGAGACCGACGAATTCGAGATCGTCGACACGGGCGAACGACTGTCGCGCGCCTGATCGACGTTAGCGCCGCGCGTCAGCGCATCGTTGCGGCAAACGGGTGCGGACGCGGGGGTCGCGGCCCGAAGTCGCGCCGGTTGAATCCGTTGTGACGAAACGCGGGCGACCGGAACGTGTTGGTCACGAATGCCGGACCCCACCACAGCGCGCAGCCCGCCCAGGATGGATCGCAGCCGTAGTTCGGCGACGGATAAGGAGCGCCACCGTACGACACGATCACCTGCGCGCTCGCCACCGGCGGCGGAGACGCTTGAAAGATCTGATACACGACGGGCGGCGCCGGAGGCAGCACTGCCGGTTGCTGTCGCGCAGCCTCTGCTTCGTCTTCCAGCTCCCGTACCCGTCGCGCAAGCGCCGCGACCTCCGCCTGGCGCGCGGAATCGCTTGCGGCATCCTTCGGTCGCGACTTCGTTCGCACGACGTTCTTCACGCGAGCGCCCTCAGGCGGCTCGGTATTGCTCACATTCAAGCGCCCCGCGGAATCCAGCCAAGTGTAGACGTCTGCACGCGCAGGCTGCACGGCAAACCCGCCCGCGAGCAGGATCGCGCATACGACGACTGATGAAATTGTCACCACTTAATCCTCGCGTTCAGCGCCGATTGTAGGCGGTTCCCGGAACCGACGCACCACGCCGGCGTCGGCATTGGAACTCACAAAAATGCGCTTCGATCATATCCGTGGCGCGCTTCGGGCTGCGAGGACGTGATCGCATTGTGCTGATCCCTACCACGCGAGCAGCACGCGCGTGCCTGCCTGCGCGCGCGTAACCACGTTCAAGCGCGCGCCGCGGAACGCATTCTCGACCGCGTCGAGCGGCGTCGACGTGTCGTCGGTCGTTCGCGCGGTCCCGACGAGGCGGAATTCCATTCGCGCAAGCTCCAGGGTGGCAGTCCCTTGCCACAATGGTCGTCGTTGCGACGAATCGACCATGTCGACGACGTCCGCAACGTGCCACAGCCGGAGCACCACGCGCTTTGTCTGATCGATCGGACGCACGAAAGTGACTGCGGGCGCCCGTCCCTGGTGGAACTTGGGCAGGACGGGCAGGTCGGCGATCGGCGTCGCGGGGACGAGCCACAGCAGCGTTGCGTTCGACTTCCAGGACGCGGGAGGGCGCCATTGCGCCGCTTCGAGTACATCGGAAACCTGCGCCGCCGTCGCCACCCATTGCACGGAAAACGGCTCCTCACGCTGCCCGCGAACCTCGGAGCGCGCAATGGGGAAGCTGCGCCACTGGTCGTCCTCCCATGCGCTCCGCGTCAGAATCCGCAGCGTGTCCGCCTTGCCGTAACGCTCGACGTCTCGCTGATGGTAGCGGTGCCCGTACGCGGTACCGAAGAACCCGAGCGTGGTGAAGGCGATGAACAGCAGTGGCAGCGCGCGAAGCGGCGGCGCGCGCACATGATGGATGTAAGCGATGCACAGCAATCCGATCCAGGCGAGGCCGAGCCCGATGCTCGCGGCAACGTCCGAGAACCAGTGCGCGCCGAGGTACAGCCGTGAAAACGCAATCAACACGGCGAGTCCCGCCGGGGGCAGCGCTATCGCGACCTTCTGCCATCCGGCCTTGCCATGTGCACTCAAGAAGGCGAGGAACCCGTATACGACGATCGCGAGCGCCGCGTGCCCGCTCGGGAACGAATAAGGATCGACGAGCGCATACGCCGTCTGCGGGCGAACGCGCATGAACCCGCTTTTCAGCACGATGACGAGCACGCCGGCGAAGGTCGTCGCCGCGAGCCAGTAGGCGAGCGTGCGCCAACGCCGAAGGATCGCGAACCAGAGCGCAACGATCACCACGACCGCCACCGTCACATACGTGCTGCCGACCTCCGTGAGGATAATCATCACGTCGTCCACCCACTCGGTACGGATCGCCTGCAGCGCTTCGTAAATCGCGCGGTCGGTCGTGACGAGCGTGTCTCGGGTGACGACGTCTTCGACCACACCGAGAAACAGCCATGCACCGCCGATCAGCAGCGTCGCGGCCACCAGCAGCGAGGTGGATTCCGGCCGCGCAGGATCGATCAGCGAGAACACGAGGTTGGCGACACGCCCCGGGCGCTGCTTCGCGCGACGAACGATTCGGTCCTGCAGCCAGCGCACATAGGGCCAGCCAACGCGAATCGCCACGCGGACGATGACGGCGAGGATCCACACTGCGCCGACGACCAGCGCCACGAGGGCAAGGAGCCGCCCACTCACGGCACCGGCGAGCGTCAGCGACGCGCCGAAGAGTGCCCCTGGCACCAGATGCGTGGCCGCCCACCCGACTGCAGACAGCACGTTCATCAGGTAGAACCGCCCCGCGGGCATGCCGGACATGCCCGCGATCAGCGGAACGATCGCGCGCAGCGGCCCGAAGAAGCGGCCGAGAAAGACGCTCTTGCCGCCGTGCGCCGCGAAATACGACTCGCCGCGCGCGAACACCGCGGGATGGTCGCGTATCGGCCACATCGAACGGATCGCGTCCTTGTAGCGATGCCCGAGCCCGTAGCTCAATCCGTCGCCGAGGACGGCACCCGCAACGGCGACCGCGCTGACAACCCAGGGATCGAGCGCCTTCAATCCGACGAGCATGCCGCCCACGAAGACGATCGTGCTGCCGGGCACGACCGATCCAATGATCGCGAGGGACTCGAACAACGACGCCACGAACACAGCCGCGAGCGCGAGCTCCGCGTGCGCGGAAAGATAATCGATCAGCGATTGGAGGTGCGCTTCCAGGCCGGCAAGCCTAGCAAATGCAGCGCCGCTATACCGCCCGGGGAGAATCCTCCGCCCAGCACGGCCCGTCGAGCGCGCGGCCCTGGCTCGCAATCACGCGCGCATAGAAATGCGCGCTGTCCTTCAACGTGCGCTTTTGCGTCTGGAAGTCCACGTGCACGAGGCCGAAACGCTTCGAATAGCCGAGCGACCATTCGAAGTTGTCGAGCAGCGACCATGCGAAATAGCCGCGCACGTCGGCGCCGGCGGCGATCGCATCGTGCACGGCGCGCAGGTGCGTGTGCAGATAATCGACGCGCAGCGGATCGGGCAGCCGTTCGCCTTGCACCACCGGCGGATCGAAGAAGGCCGCTCCGTTCTCGGTCACATAGATCGGTGGATTGCCGTAACGCCTGCTAACCCATGTCAACGTGTCCGTCAGCGCGCGCGGGTACACCTCCCACCCGGTCTCGGTGTAAGTCGCCCGCTTCTGCGGCACGACGCTCGCGCGAAGCGGCCACGCGTCCGCGTCGAAACGCGTGACGCTGCGGGTGTAGTAGTTGACGCCGACGAAGTCGATCGGCTGCCGGATCAGCGCGAGATCGGCGGCCGACCAGCGCGGGAAAGCGTCGCCGAAGATCTCCTCCAGCGCGCGCGGGTAACGGCCGAGGAACACCGGATCGAGGTACTGCCGGTTCATGTACGCGTGGGCGCGCGCGGTTGCCGCGCGGTCCTCGTCCGTGTCGGACGCCGCGTACTTCGGTTCCAGGTTCACGACGATTCCAACCTGGTGCTTGCCGAGCGTGCGATACGCCTGCACCGCCGCCCCATGCGCGCGCAACAGATTGTGCGTCGCGATCGGGGCCTCGAAGCGGTTGCGATGTCCGGGCGCGAGCAAGCCGTGCAGATAGCCACCGTCCGTGACCACCCAGGGCTCGTTCAGCGTCGCCCAGAGCTTGACGCGATCGTCGAGCCTGCGAATCACGACCGACGCATAGTCGGCGAACCAATGGGCGATATCGGGATTCAGCCATCCACCGCGGTCATCGAGCGCAGCGGGCAGGTCCCAGTGGAACAGCGTCACGGCCGGCGAAATGCCGCGCGCGAGCAGCTCATTTACGAGACGATCGTAATAGGCGAGCCCCTTCTCGTTGACCTTCCCGCGTCCTTCGGGCAGCACGCGTCCCCAGGCCACGCTGAACCGATAGGCACGGATGCCGAGACGCTGCATCAGCGCTGCGTCCTCGGCGTAGCGCCGGTACTGGTCGCACGCGATGTCGCCGTTGTCGTCGTCGCGCACACGGCCCGGCGTATGCGCGAACCGGTGCCAGATGCTGGGGCCCGCGCCATCGGCAAGGGGCGATCCTTCCACCTGATAGGCGGAGGTCGCAGCGCCCCAGAGAAACGACGCCGGGAATTCCCTTCGCGTTTCATTTTTGGCGGTCATGTCACTGCCTTCTCGAATCAACGTGAGAACTGGAACGCCGGGGCCGTCATGCCGTTGCCTTCCCGGAATCGACGCAAGCGCTGCAGCGCCACGCCGTCATGTCGCTGCCTTTGCCCATCAACGGGAGAACTGGAGCACGACCTTCGCTTCGAGCTCATCGATGCGCAGTTCGTCTCCCTGCAGCACGAGCGACTTGCCGTTGACGATCGCGCGCACGGGTCGCCAGGGGCCCGCCAGCACGAAGCCACCCGGAGGAACGCGCCCGCTCGCCGACAACGTCAGCTCGGCAATGCGCTCATCGGTGCGAGCGAGCGAATACGAAACGGTTCCATACGGCGTGCGCAGGCCCCTAATCGCGACACCCGCGCGGTCCAGCCATGCCGCCGGCAGGCCACCGGCAAGCACGATCGCGCGGTCGGAGCGCTCGTACGCAAAGAGGTCGAGGATTGCGCGAATGTAATCCGAGGCAACCCAAGCATGCGGGAGGTCCCCGATGAACACCGGCGTGTTCGTATCGCGCGCGACGACTTCCGGCCACTGATTCCATTCCGTTGGACGACGCCCCGCCATGAAGAAGTCGAGGAGCTGCTGCGCCCGATCGCGCCATCCCAGCCGCACGAACGTCGATACGTTGCGAAGCTCGTACGGCGTGTAATCGGTCCAGTTCATCGCGCCGTCTCGACGCGCGACGAACTCCTTCCAGTACCGCTCGAAGGTGGGCTTGATGAGTTCGCGCGGCAGCACGTTCGGATCCCCGCCGGGCGCGAATGCGATGGTCGTCGAAGTCGGATCGAAGTCGCCGAGTTCGACGGAACCCGGCAGGTAGTCAATGCCGTGACCTGCGGCGGTCGTCTTGAGCGATGCGACGAGATCCTGCCTGAACTCGTCGCGCGCTGTCGCGAAGCGTCGCGCGGCTTCGGCCTTACCGAGCGCATCGGCAATGGAGACGATGCTTATGTAACCCTTCAGCGCCCAGAAATCGTCCCAGAACGAGTGCATGGGCTTCGCCGAATAACCTTCGTGGCTGATCGATGCGGGCATCAGGCCGAACGTTGCCGCATGCTTGCGGAAACCGGCGGGCTCCACGCGCTCGCTCTGTCGCAGCGTCTCCATGTATCCGGCGGCCGCTTCCAGGCGCGGCCACACTTTCTCGAGGAGCGCGCGATCCTGCGTAT
>JBKPOL010000393.1:0-3082 GCA_046733075.1 Pseudomonadota bacterium
GCGCGCGCTACGATGACGTGGTGCCCGTCGCTGCAAGGAGGACGTCCATGGCTGTCGCTTCATCGCCAATTGCACTCGGGTGGCCCGCTGCAGGTTTCGACCTTCCGGGAATCGACGGGCGCCGTCATACGCAGAACAGCGCGCGCGGCCCGAACGGCCTTCTCGTCATGTTCATCTGCAACCACTGTCCCTACGTGCGGGCGATCGCCGACAAGATCGTGCGCGACACCGATGAACTCGCGAAGCTCGGCATCGGGAGCATCGCGATCATGAGCAACGACGCCGAATCGTATCCGGAGGACTCGTTCGATCACATGAAGACGTTCGCGTCGGAGCATCGGTTTCGATTTCCCTATGTCGTCGACGAATCGCAGGACGTGGCGCGCGCTTACGATGCGATCTGCACACCGGACTTCTTCGGCTTCGATCGGGACCTGACGCTCGCCTATCGCGGCCGCCTTGATTCATCGGGCCGCTCCCCCAACCCCGGCGCGAGACGGGAGTTGTTCGAAGCGATGGCCGCGGTAGCGAGGACGGGCCGTGCACCGGTCGACCAGGTGCCGTCGATCGGCTGCTCGATCAAGTGGCGGCACGCCCGATAGCGCCGACGTCGGGAAGTCATAGCAGGAACGTACGCAGAGCGTCGAGGACTTCGTCGGGGCGCTCGGCCATCATGGCGTGCCCCGTTTCGGGTAGCGTGACGGTTCTCACGTCACGCAATGTGCCGATGAGTTCGCGTGTATTGCGCGGCGGCGCCATTAAATCGCGCTCCCCGATCACGACCAGGACGGGACTATGAACGGCGGCGGCCGCCAGCAGGCCGTTTGCGTAACGATGGCAGGCGAGGAGGTCGACGGACAGGACGCCATCCCGCGCGCGCTCGATCAAACGCATCTGATTGCCCGGCATCCACACGCCGGGAACGGCGTTCCCGCCAAGTTGCGCACCTGCGCTGAACGACCAGCCGTTGATGAGCTCGTACGCGACGTGGTCGTCCTGCGCGGCAGCGGCGAGGAGGTCGTCGTTCACGGGCATTGGCACGGAAGGACCGAGCAGCGCGAGCCGCGCGATCCGTTTTGGATGGCGAGCGGCGCACTCGAGCACCGCGAGCGCACCGAGCGAATGCCCGACGAGCCGCACGTCGGCGATGTTCGCCGTCTCCATCACTGCTTTGAGCCAATCGGCGAGCGCCTCGACGCTTCCGAGCGCGCTGCCTTTGGATCGGCCGTGGCCCGGCGTGTCGACCGCCAGTACGTTCATTCCGTGCCACGCGAAGTAACGCGACTGCAGCGCGAAGACGCTGTGGTCGTTCGCGGCTCCGTGGACGAACAGCACCGTCGCAAGCGCGTTGTCGAACGGTCGCGTTCCGGTATACGCGTAGACCTCGTGACCGGCAACGTCGAGACGCATGTGTTTCAGCGCTTGCCGGCCGCATGAAGCGCGCGGCTCAGATCCTCGATCAGGTCGGCCGGATCCTCGAGGCCGATCGACAGCCGGATCGTTCCCTCGGTGATGCCGGCGCGCAGCAGATCCTCCGCGGACATGCGAAAGTGCGTCGTCGACGCGGGATGGATCACAAGCGACTTCGCATCGCCGACGTTTGCAAGATGCGAAAAGAGGCGCAGCGCCTCAATGAACCGCCTGCCCTGCTCGCGCGTTCCATGCAGGTTGAAGCTGAACACCGAACCGCACCCGCGCGGCAACAGCCGCTGCGCCAGCGCGTGATCGGGATGGCTCGGCAACTCGGGGTAGGCGATCGCCTCCACTTGTGGATGCTCGCGAAGGAACGCGACGATTGCGCGCGCGTTCTCGACGTGTCGAGCCATGCGCACAGCGAGCGTCTCGATCCCTTGCAGGATCTGGAACGCCGTGGTTGGTGCCATGCAAGCGCCGAAATCGCGTATGCCTTCCCGCCTTGCGCGAAGGAGAAATGCGGCGGTCGACGACTCCTCGGCGAACACCATGTCATGAAAGCCGGCATACGGTGTAGTGAGCGTCGGGAACAGGTCGCGCGAGCGTTCGGCGTTCCAGTCGAAGGACCCGGCATCGACGATGACGCCGCCGATGACGACGCCGTGACCGGACAGGAACTTCGTCGCCGAGTGGAACACGATATCAGCGCCGAATTCGAACGGGCGCATCAGCCACGGCGTTGTGAACGTCGAGTCGACGAGCAAGGGCAGGCCATGCTGGTGGGCAAGTTCCGCGACGCGCGGAATGTCGAGAACTTCGAGCCCGGGATTGCCGAGCGTTTCGCCGAACAGCAGCCGCGTCTCGGGCCGGATCGCGCGCCGCCACTCGTCGAGGTTGCGCGGATCGACGAACGTCGTCTCGATGCCGAAGCGCGGCAGCGTGTAGTCGAGCAGGTTGTGTGAGCCGCCATAAAGCGAACGCGACGAGACGATGTGCCCGCCCGCCGAAAGCAGCGTGACGATCGCAAGATGCAGCGCCGCTTGTCCGCTCGCGGTGGCGATTGCGCCGACGCCGCCTTCGAGCGCCGCGATGCGCTCTTCGAGCACCGCGCACGTCGGATTCGACAGCCGCGAATAGACATGTCCGGCGCGCTCCATGTTGAAGAGCGCCGCCGCGTGATCGGTGTCCGGAAAGACGAACGACGACGTCTGGTAGATCGGCGTCGCGCGCGCACCGGTTGCAGCATCGGGACGCGAGCCGGCATGCAGCGTCAGCGTATCAAAACGATGCGTCTTCGGCCTGATCGTCACGCGGCATTTTCCGTCGATCGTTGCCGAGGTGGCAAGGCATCGGGATAAAGCGCCTGCAGCACGGCGAGCGAGATTTCACCAAGCTTGCGCTGCCATGCGGCGGCAAGCGACTGCGTATCGCATGGCTCGACGCGGCGCTCTGCCAGCAACGACGCGACGCCCCCTTGTCGATCGATGACCGAGCGCACGACCTCGCCCCAGAAAGGCGGGTATTCGCCCACCTCCCACGCGCCGCGGCCGCGCCCGTAATGCGCAACGGCGAGATAGCGCAGCACCGCCGCCGGCGCGAGCGCTGCCAGAAAATCGTCGTTCCAGCGGATCGTCGATTCGGTCTTTCCGCGGACGAGGTTGAACCCGCG